>NZ_RAWC01000067.1:0-39871 GCF_003611685.1 Corallococcus sp. CA049B
GCCACTCCGTGTTCGAGCGCTTCACGTTCGGCGGTGGTGGCGGCGCGGGGCAGGGCTCCGACGCGGCCGGCTCCAACGGCGCCGCTGGCGGCGGCGTGGTGTTCATCCGCGCCACCGCGTTCGATGGCAAGGGCGTCTACAGCGCCTCGGGGTCGACGGCGGGGGCCTCGACGGGCAACGGCGGCGCGGGCGGTGGCGGCGCGGGCGGCGCGGTGGTGCTGCGCGCGGTGGACCTCCTGAACTGCGGCGGGGTCGAGGCGCGGGGCGGCGCGGGCGGCAACACCCAGATGGACAAGCAGCCCTTCGGGCCGGGCGGCGGTGGCGCCGGGGGCCGCATCCTGCTCGAGGGCAAGACCCTCGCGTGTGCGCCCAACGCGAGCGCGGGCAGCGCGGGCGTGTCCGCCTACCCGGGCGCGGATTCGTACGGCGCGGGGCCGGACAGGGACCCGTCCACGGGCGGCGCGTCCACGGGGACGGTGCAGGAGGTGGCCCAGCCCTTCCAGGTTCCCGTCACGCCCGTCATCACGGCGCCGGTGTCGGACGAGGCGTCCACCGCCACGCGCCCGCGCTTCGAAGGGACCGCGGGCATGACCGGGCCGGTCGTCCACATCGTCGTGGATGGGCGGGAGATTGGCGCGACGGTGCCAGGGTCGGATGGCCGCTTCACCTTCGACCCCACCGCGCCGCTGAGCGCGGGTGTGCATGACGTCGTCGCGTGGGCGGAGTCGCTGGGCGTGGCCAGCAAGCCCTCCACGCCGGTGCGCTTCACCACGCCCGCGGTGGTGCTCGCGGACGGTGGCGTCGTGCAGATGGCCGTGCTGGTGGTGCCCTCGAATGGGGACACCGTGGGGCCCACGCCGCTGTTCGCCGGCACCGCGCCCAATGGCACCAGCGTGGGCGTGGTCATCGACGACGGACCGGACAACATCGTGCCGTTGGACCTGCTGGGGCGCTTCCGCTACCAGGTGCCGGACTCCGCGCCGCTGAGCGTGGGCACGCACAAGGTCACGGTGCACTCGCACAACGAGGCGGGCGATGACGGGCCGTACTCCGACGTCGTGGGCTTCGAGGTGGTGGTGGCTGGCGCGGACGGCGGAACGGATGGCGGCACCGACGCGGGCACGGTGGATCCGGCGACGCCCATGGTGCTCGTGCCCGAGGAGGGCGCGACGGTGGATCCGACCTTCATGTTCGTGGGCGTGGCGCTGCCCGGCACGACCGTGCGGCTGGAGCTGGACGGCACGGCGCTCGCGACCGCCACCGCGGATGACGAAGGCGTCTTCCGCCACGTGCTGACGGCGGACACCGCGCTCGCGACGGGGGCGCACAAGGTCGTCGCGCAGGTGGTGACGGCGCAGGGCGAGGCGGGGCTGCGCTCACCGGAGGTGGGCTTCCAGGTGCGAGGCCCCACCGACCTGGACGTGGGCTGCGGATGCGGCTCGGCGCCCGCGGGGATGATCAGCCTCTGGGCGCTGGTGGGGCTGGGCGCGCTGGTGCGCCGCCGCCGCATGCGGAGCTGAGGGGCCCGCCGGGCGTCCGGCCGGGTCGGCGGGCGCGGCGGGAGGGGGGCCGTTATCTTCCCGCGCTCGAAGGCGTCCCGGCTCCCGGGGCGACAGGGTGGCGCGCGTGACGACGGACGTGTCCTCGGAAGAAGGTGCTCCACGGCGGGCCCGGCGCTCGGCCGGGGCTCCGCGCTGGCGGTGGGTGCTGTCCCTCCTGCTGGGGTTGGGCCTGCCCGTCGCGCTGCACGTCTACATCGGCCTGCGCCTCTTCACCGCGCCCGGCTGGCCCGCTCCCTGGGCCGCCGTGGGCTGGGGGCTCCTGGGCCTCTGCTTCCTCGTCCTGCTGGCGGGTTTCCGCGCCGCCTCGCGCCGGAGTGAGGCCACCGGCTTCACCCGCGTCATCCAGTGGGGCGCGTACCTCTGGCTGGGCGCGTTCGGCGTGTTCCTCACCGCCGTGCTCGCCTCGGACGTCGTCGGCGCCGCGCTGTCCCTGTCCGGCGCCGTCACGGACATGCACGCGCTCGCCCGGGGCCGCGCGGCCGCCGTGCTGGGCACCGTCGTGCCCGCCGTGGCCTTCGCCTTCGTCACCGCGCGCGGCAGGGCCCGCGTGGAGCGCACCACCGTGGCGCTCCAGGACCTGGGCCCGGGCCTGGAGGGCATCCGCGTCGTGCAGCTGTCCGACGTGCACGTGGGGCCCACCCTGGACGGCGTGTGGCTCCAGCGCGTGGTGGATCAGGTCAACGCCCTGAAGCCGGACCTCGTCGCCATCACCGGGGACCTGGTGGACGGCTCCGTGGACGAGCTGCGCGACCAGATGACGCCGCTCGCGTCCCTGAAGGCCCCGCTGGGCGTCTACTACGTCACCGGAAACCACGAATTCTACCACGGCGCCCGCGCCTGGATGGCCGAGGTCGCCCGGTTGGGCATCACCGTCCTCACCAACGAGCACCGCGTCGTGGAACGCGGCGGCGCGGAGCTCGTCGTCGCGGGCGTCACCGACCACGACGCCGGCCACATCGATCCGCCCCTGGAGAGCCGCCCCGACCTCGCGCTCGCCGGCGCCCCGCCGGACGTGCCCCGCCTGCTGCTGGCCCACCAGCCCCGCACCGCCCTGTCCCTCAAGGGCCTGCGCGTGGACCTCCAGCTGTCCGGCCACACCCACGGCGGGCAGATCTTCCCCTTCATGTTCTTCGTGAAGCTCCAGCAGCCCGTCGTCCAGGGCCTGGCCACCGTCGCCGGGACCCGGGTCTATACGCACCGCGGCACCGGCTACTGGGGCCCCCCCATGCGCCTGGGCCCCGCCCCGGAGATCGCAGCCCTCACCCTGGTAGGAGCTCCCCGTTCTACCGGTGATTCAAGCCAAGCTTGATATTTCCGTTCTTGCTGCTTATTGTTGGGGGCGTGTCCACCGCACCATCTTCCCTCCTTGTCCCGGAATTCGCTTTCAGCCGTCCCACGGCGCCCGCGGTCCCGGGTGCGCGGCGCGGGACCCGGGTCCCGGTCGCTTCGCCCCGGACGGGGATGGCGGCGCCGGTGCTGCTGGTGGTCTCCGAGTCCCCCGAGGTCCGGCTGGCGGTGGCGCGCGAGGTGGGGTTGGGGTGCCGCATCGTGACGTCGCTGGGGGCCACGTCGGCGGACCGGCGGCTGGACATGGGCGTGGCGGTGGACGGGCTGGTGCTGGACCTGGACGCGGATCGCCGCGTCGTGAGCGACTTCCTCTGCCGTCTGGTGGACCGGGGCTTCCACGGTCCGCGCATCCTCCTGTCCTCCGGTTTCCGTCCTGAAGCGAGCGCCACGTTCCTGACGGCCTGTGACACCCACTTCGCACTCGGCCGGCCCTGGCGCGCCGGTGAGCTGCGCTCGCTCCTGGAGAGGGTCCTTGGGGTCTCCCACCTCGCTCAATCCGCAAGCCGTCCGTGACTCCCGCCGTGACGCTCCCCGCCTGGCGCCGTTGACGGCGCGGGTGGCGGACGCGGGCCACGGGTTGTTCACCGGTATCGCCGGGGCGTCCGCGGGCGCCGCGCGCAGCGCGTACCTGGCGCTGATGCTCTTCGCCAGCGGCATGGCCCGCTGCGCGACGGGGCGCTCCCGCGACGGGCTGCCCCAGCTCAAGCGCTGCCTGTTCCGCGTGGCGCAGGTGCCGGTGGACCTGGTGCTGATGCTGGGCGGGCGCGTGCTGTCCGCCGTGCAGGTGGTGACGGGCCTGGAGCCCGTGGGCCGCCGGCTGACGGACGCGGAGGTGGACCGGCTGCGTCCCATCTTCGGCGACAGCCTGGACTACCGCTGCGTGCGCGTGAAGGAGGGCGCCCTGGGCCTGCTGGGCCTGCCGGGCCGCGCGTTCGCGCATGGGGATGTCCTCTTCATCCCGCCCGGCTACGGCGCGGTGGGCTTCCGGCTCTTGGTGCACGAGCTCACGCACGTGTGGCAGCACCAGCACGGCGGCACGGGCTACCTGAGCGGCGCGCTCGCCGCCCAGTACCTGGGTGACGGCTACGACTGGCGCAAGGCCGTGGGCCACCGGCGCTGGGCGGAGCTCAACCCGGAGCAGCAGGCCCAGTTCATCGAGGACGCCGCGGACGCGCAGCTCATCCCCCACGTGGGCCGCCCCACGCCCCAGCAGCGGCTGCGCGGCTGGAGCGACGCCGCCCTGTGCCTGCTGGACGAGGCCCTGGACTGCCTCTACGCAGGACGTGGCGCGCCGTGAGGCCGCCCGTCCCGGCTCCATGACGGCGCGCACCGCCCGGCCCGGCGGAGCGCCCGAGGGCCGCTGCCTCCAGTCCCTGACCTGGCGGCGCCTGGAGTCCCCCGGCACCGAGCACTTCGAGCTGTGGGAGTCCGCCGAAGGGCCCCTCCTCACCGGCACCGTGGTGGGGGTGGGCGAGGGATTGCCGCTGCTCGTGCGCTACACCGTGGCGTGCGACCCGGACTGGCACACGCGCGAGGCGCGGCTGGCCGTGCACCAGGGCGGCACGCGGCGCACGCTGGTGCTCCAGGTGGATGACCACCAGCGCTGGTGGCGCGACGGGCGCGAGGTGCCGGAGCTGCGCGGGTGCGTGGACGTGGACCTGAGCGTCACCCCCGCCACCAACACCCTGCCCATCCGCCGGCTGGGGCTGGAGCCCGGCCAGGCCCGGGACGTGACGGCCGCGTGGGTGCGGCTGCCGGACCTGTCCCTGGAGCGGCTGGAGCAGCGCTACACCCGGCTGTCCTCCACCCGCTACCGCTACGAGAGCGCGCAAGGCACCTTCGTCGCCGAACTGGACACCGACGCGCTGGGGCTCGTCACGCACTACCCGGACGGCTGGGAACGCGTCGCCACGACGGACGGTTGAGCCCCGGCGCAACCCGGGACCCCGAACCCGGACAATCTCCCTGTCCTTGCAGGATTTGCGTGTCGTTTCATGTAGGCTAATGGAGCCGTGAACGACGCGCTTCCCGTGGACGAGGGAATGCAGGACTACCTCCCATATAGGGATGGGCCCGGGTGACGTGGCGGGTTATAACGACCTCTGAACCGTTCCGGCGGTGGAGGGGTCGCGAGCCTTGCGGCCACCCCACCGGACGTCACGTGCAAGGTTGATGTGGTGAAAACCCACCCCCGAGGTCCTCTCGCATCCGGCCGCGTCCGGAAGAAGCCCCGTGCGGCGCCCGCGTCGGCGGCGGCGCTGTCGCGGCGGCAGTTGGAGCGCAAGCTGGCGGTCAGCGTGGGGGCGGCGGCCCGGGCCGCGCGGCTGCGGGCTGGCCTCACGCAGGCGGACGTGGCGGATCGCGTCGGCATCGCGTCGGAGGTCTACGGCCGGCTGGAGCGGGGCAAGATGATGCCCAGCGTCCCCACGCTGTTCCGCCTGTGCCTGGCGCTGCAGCTGTCCGCGGACGCGTCCCTGGGGCTGGCCCTGGCGGCGGCGGCGGGCGCGGGGCTGTGGGAGGAGGACTCCACGGACAAGGACGACCTGCCGGAGATGCGCCGCCTGCTGCGCGCGGTGCGCCGGCTGCCGCGCCCCCAGCTCAAGCTGATGAGCCTGGTGGCCAGCGCCATCCTGCCCACGCGCCGCTGAGAGGGCCTCTCAGGGAGCCGACGTGGGAGGGCGGGCCGTGCCCGCGCGCGGGTCGGCCTTCGTCACCCGCCACACCCAGCCGGACGGGGTGGTGTCGCGCTGCGCGGTGTTCACGTCCACCGCGTACACGTCCAGGGTGTGCTCGCCCAGGGGCAGGTCCTTCAGGCGCCACGGGGATTCGCAGGGGATGTAGAGGCTGCCATCCAGCGAGCACCAGAACACGGGCTTCAGCGTGGTGGCGGTGAAGACGAAGGTCGCCTCCCTGGAGGGCGTGGCCCCGGGGGGCCCTTCGTCGATGAACGTGTCCGGCCCTTCATTGCCCGCGCGCGCCAGCGACGGCGGGAAGAGCAGCGGCATCAACATCAGGCCCAACAGCAGTGACGCGAGCAGTCCGTGGGGAAGGTAGCGCAGGGACGGCGGGGGAATCATAAGCAGGCTCGCGTGACGCCGGGCGCCGCGCGAACCCTGCCTTGGTGCATGTCGTTGGAGAGTGCTCTGGGAGGGTTGGGGCGTTGCACCATGGGCATGGCGTCCGGGAAATGGGAAAGGGCGACTTCCTGGAAGGTGGGGATGGATCCGAAATGGGGCGCCCCGTCCCGGGGACCCACCCCGCCATCCACGGCGAGACGTGACGCGGAGGGCAAGTGTCCTCCAGCGGAAAAGGTGCGCCGCCCGCACGGCCCCGGCCGGGCGGTGATGGCACGCGTCACGGCGCAGCGCTTGTCAGGGCGGACATCCCCTGGCCTCATGGGTGCTGGCCGGGACCTGCCTTGCACGAACGCCATCGACCATGACCTTCGCGAAGAGGAGCACGCCCTGGCACGCCGCCGCGCTGGCCCTTTCCCTGTGCCTGTCGTGGACGGCGCTCCCGGCTCGGGCCCAATCCCCTGAAGCGGACCCTGGCGGTGCCCGGCTGGGCGACACCCTGGACGCGGGCCTGCCTGTCACGGAGGAGAACCTCACCCCCGGCGCCGCCCCGCGGAGCCTGGACGCGCCGTGGACGGAAGGGGACGGCGCCCGGGACGGGGGCGCGGGCGCGGTCGCGAAGGAGGCGGACCTCCAGCGCACCCCGGACGGCGGCTGGGCGGTGGAGCCCGGCGCGGCTCCCGGCGACGGCGCTGACGGGGGGCCTGCGTTGGCTGCCTTCGTGCCGCCCGCGCTGGTGAGGGACTCGCCCGCGCCGTACCCGCCCCGGCTGGTGGGCGAGGGCGTGGCGGGCACGGTGAAGCTGGAGCTGCTGGTCGACGAGGCGGGCGAGGTGGACACCGCCACGCTGGTGGAGGGCGTGCACCCGCTGCTCAACGAGGCCGCGCTGCACGCGGCGCCGTCCCTGCGCTTCTCTCCCGCGAGGATGGAGGGCCAGCCCGTCGCGGTGCGCCTGTTCTTCGAGTACCGCTTCGAGGCGCCCGTCCCCATGGCCACCGCGGCGGACGGCGGCACACTAGCGCCGCAAGGCCCCATCACCCTCAAGGGCCTGGTGCGGCAGAAGGGCAACCGCCGGCCGCTGATTGGGGCGACGCTGGTGTCGGACGCGGCGCCGGACTCGCCGGTGCAGACGGACGAGAACGGCCGCTTCGAGGCGCGCTTCCCCACGGGCGGCCAGGCGGTGCGCGTGTTCGCTCCCGGCCACAAGCCCGGCCTGTTCCGCGAGGCGCTGAAGGCCAGCGAGTCGCTGGAGGTCGTCTACGGCCTGGAGCCGCTCGTGGTGAACCCCTACGAGACGGTGGTGAGAGGCGACCGCGAGCGCACGGAGGTCAGCCGCATCACGCTGCACGACGCGGAGCTGCGGGAGGTGCCCGGCACCATGGGCGACCCCTTCCGCGTGGTGATGCTGCTGCCGGGCGTGGGCAGCATGCTGTCCGGCGTGGCGTACCCGGTGGTGCGCGGCAGCCAGCCCGCGTCCACGGGCTACTTCCTGGATGGCATCCGCATCCCCATCCTCTTCCACCTGTTCCTGGGGCCCGCGGTCATCCACCCGGACTTCCTGGACGCCATCGACTTCTATCCGGGCTCGCCGCCGCCGCAGTACGGCCGGCTGATGGGCGGCGCCATCGACGGGCGCCTCACCCGTCCCCGCGACGACCGCGTGCACGGCAGCGCCTACGCGGACTTCATCAACGCGGGCTTCTTCATCGAGACGCCCTTCAAGTCCACCGGCACCAGCGTCAGCCTCGCGGGCCGTTATTCCTATACGCCGTGGATCATCGCGCTCGCGGCCAATCAGTTGCAGGACCCGCCGCCGCCGGGGCGCACCAACCCGAAGGTGGTGTTGGACTTCTGGGACTACCAGGCCCGCGTGGAGCAGGACGTGGGGCGGGGCAAGCTGCGGCTGTTTGCCTTTGGCTCGTCGGACACCTTCGGCTCGGAGGCGCAGGACGACCAGGGCGACACCGCGCTCCAGTCCGTCGCCTTCCACCGCGTGGACCTGCGCGGCCGCCACCCGCTGGGCAAGGGTGAGCTCGAGCTTGGCGGCACCTGGGGCCTGGACCGCTTCGCCGTCGTGTCGCGCGGGCCGGACAACGGGAACGAAATCTACATCGACCAGGGCAACTTCTCCGGGCGCCTGGGCTACAGCGTGCCCCTGGAGGAGCGTCTGCTCTTGCGCGCGGGCGCGGACCTGGAGCACAAGCGCGCCATCGTGGACGTGCTCTCCGTGGAGAACGGCCAGGAGGTGGAGGAGGACACGGTGCGCGTGCCCGTGGCGCTGGCCACCTTCACCGGCGCGTACGCGGAGGCCGTGTGGACGCCCAATGACAGATGGACGGTGGTGCCCGGCCTGCGCCTGGACAGCTACCACCTGTCCGGCGGGTTCGACCACAAGGTCCTCGAGCCGCGCCTCACCGTGCGCCACAAGCTCACCGACACCGTGACGCTCAAGGGCGGCGCGGGCATCTTCCACCAGCCGCCCACCACCCTCATCAGCCTGCCGGTGGTGGACGTGGGCAGCCTGTTGTTGGGCCTCCAGGAGGGTGTGCAGCTCTCCACCGGGGTGGAGTGGAAGGCCTTCGACAAGTGGGAGGTGGGGCTGGATGTCTATGTGAACCCCATGCTGCGCACCATCGAGCTCACGCCCTTCTCCGATGAGGGCCTGACGAACGACCTGGATGGCATCGGCGGTGATCCGGACGAGCCGCCGCCCGCGCCCGGGGGTGGGGGCGTCCGCCAGGATGGCTTCCGCCGGGTGCGCGCGCGGCAGATTGACGTGGATGGACCGCCCATCAGCCGGGACGACTGGGACCTGCCGGACTTCACCAGCCATGGCCTGGCGTATGGGTTGGAGTTGCTCATCCGCTACCCGCTGGGGAACAACTGGTTCGGCTGGCTTTCGTACAGCCTCCAGCGCAGCACGCGGCGCACCACCTTCTACCGGTATGACTCATCAGGTCGGGCCATCTCCGAGGAGTCCGCGGATCTGCCCTTCGCGTTCGACCAGACACACATCCTGAACCTGGTGGTCAGCCACAAGTTCTCCAACAACATCACCCTGGGAGGCGTGCTCCACTTCAACAGCGGACGCCCGGAGTACGGCACCCTGGGAAGCCAGACGCACCGCGAGGGCGTGGACCCCGACGGCCGCCCCACGTGGGTGCAGGTGGATCGCGACCGGGTGGACCGGCTGCCGGCCTTCTTCCGCTTCGACCTGCGCGTCTCCAAGGCCTGGGCCTATGACACCTTCAGCCTGGAGGCCTATCTGGACATGCTCAACGTCACCCTCAACACGGAGACGCTGGGCTTCGACTACCTGGGCGGCGGCTACAGCCGGCAACCCCTGACCAAGAGTGCGGTGGGACTGCCCATCGCCCTGCCCATCATCGGCGTCAAGGGCCGCTACTGACCTGCCCTCCAGGGCAGGTCCACTGCTCGGGGATGAACCGAATTTCGCGCCCCCTGCCCTCCAGGGCTGCTCCACTCGTGGCCAGATGTGTCAGTATTCCGTGAGACGCGGGTTTTTCCAGCCTGCCCGGCACCGACGTTAGGGGTGGGGGAACAGACCTGTAGCGTCGGGGGGAGCACGATGATGGGTTTGTCCTGGGGGCCGGGAATGGCTCCGGCATGGGAACTGCCCGCTGACAGCGAGACGCCCTGCATCCTCCTCGAGCCGCTGCACGGGGAGACGGGCGAAGCGCTCGATTTCCGGTGGACGTCCATGAACGTGCCAGCGGAGGGCTGGGTGCGCTCCCTGGAGCTGGGCCGTCACGTGTCCCTGTGGACGCGGGAGGGCGCCGCGCTGTTCGACGTGGCGACGTTCGTGCGCGTGCTGATGCGCGGGGTGCCGCAGGTGGGCCTCCTGCCGGGGGACGCGGCGGGGCGGCGGTACGTGGTGGTGCGGCACGGAGAGGGATTGGCGCTGTGGCTGCTGCCCCGCGACGAGGGGCAGGCGGCGGACGCGCATCAGGCGGAGCGGGAGCGGGCGGCGCGGCAGGAGGTGGAGGCGGCGCTGGCCCGGGCGGAGCAGACGGTGAGCGCGCTGCGCGAGGCGGAGGAGCGCTACCGGCTGGCCACGCGCGCCACGCATGACGTGCTGTGGGACTGGCACTTCGCCACGGACCACGTGCGGTGGGACCCGGGCACGGGGAACGCGTTCGGCCACGCCACGTCCGTGCTGGAGCACAAGCTGGGCTGGTGGGGCGAGCGCGTGCACGACGACGACCGGGACCGGGTGGTGGACCGGCTGGTGGAGTTCGTCGCGTCCACGGGTGACGTCTGGAGCGAGGAGTACCGCTTCCAGCGCGCGGACGGCAGCTGGGCGCATGTCCTGGACCGGGGCGTGCTGGCGCGCGACGACGAGGGGCGCCCGGTGCGGATGATTGGCTCGATGATGGACGTCACCGAGCGCACCCGCCAGATGGAGACGATGGTGGAGGAGGCGAGATTCCGCGAGCGCTTCATCGGCATCCTGGGGCATGACCTGCGCAATCCGCTCAACGCCATCGTGCTGTCCGCGCGAGCGCAGAAGCGCCGGGGGCCGCTGGAGTGCACGCCGGAGCAGCACCGTCAGCATGCGCAGCGGATCGAGGCGTCCGCGACGCGCATGGGGAACATGATCGCGGACCTGCTGGACCTGACGCGCGCCCGGCTGGCCGGCGGCATCCCGCTGCGCAAGGGCCCCACGGACCTGGGGGCGGTGTGTCAGCAGGTGGTGGACGAATTGTCCGCGGCGTACCCGGACCGCGCGGTGGCGGTGGACGTGGACGGCAAGGCGGAAGGGGAGTGGGACTCGGAGCGGCTGGCGCAGGTGCTCTCCAACCTGGTGGGCAACGCGCTGGAGCACGGCAGCCCGGACGCGCCGGTGTTCCTGCGCTGCTGGGCGAAGGGCGAGCACCAGGTGCTGGAGGTGCAGAACCCCGGCAATCCCATCCCGGAGGAGTTGCGCGAGCGGCTGTTTGATCCGTTCCGCCAGGGCGAGGGCGAGCGCGGGCAGGGCGGCAGGCGCAACAGCGGGCTGGGGCTGGGGTTGTTCATCGTGAAGGAGATCGTCCAGGCGCACGGGGGGACGGTGGAGGTGACGTCGACGCAGAAGGAGGGCACGACGTTCACGGTGCGGCTGCCGCGGCCGCCGCGCCCGAAGGCGAAGGCGAAGGCCGGCCGGGGTCGGACGCGAACCGCCTGATCTTTTGGAAGGGGTGAGCGTTCGCCGCCATGCGCTGAGGGAGGGAGCGTCCGCCGCCGCACGCCGCGCGTGTTGTGCGAAGGACCGAAGGGGATGGGCCGGGAGGGCAGGGATGCTGCGCGCTTCATCGGAGTGCGTTTACCGGTTGATCAGGCCGCACGGCTCGTGAGGCCCTCACGCGGAGGCAGTCCCCATGCATCTCAATCCCCCTCGCAGCTCTTTGCTCCGTTCCTCCCCCTGGACGGCGCTCTGTCTGGCCGCGGCCCTGGTGGGCTGCGGTGCTTCCCTCGGCGACGCCACGGAGGAGGTGGGCCAGTCCTCGGACGCGCTCGCCTCCACCAATGGGCTGACGGTGAATGGGCTGACAGTGAATGGCCTGACGGTGAATGGGCTGACAGTGAATGGCCTGACGGTGAATGGCCTGACGGTGAATGGCCTGGCCACGGACGCGTTCCGGATCTGGTTCCAGCAGGCCCCTGTCTTGTCGGACATGGTGATGAGCTACGTGGTGAAGTGCTCGATGGCGGCGGGGACGACGCTGAGGTACCACGCCCCGGCTACGGGCAAGCCCTACGTCTGGGACGGGAGTCTGGGATTGGCGCCGGACTGGTCCGCGGGGCAGCCCATGTCGGTGGCGGAGCAGCAGGTGGTGAGCGCGTGTCTGGCGGCGCACGCGAACAAGTACGGCGTGCACGTGAACATCTCCGTGCTGGGGCGCGACGCGGTGGGCGGGGCGGTGCCGTACACCCAGGACGAGCTGAGCACCTACAGCGAGAAGGAGGCGTGCTTCTTCGGCAACCTCTTCACGGGCGAGGGTGTGTTCGCGGCGAATGACGGCGCGTACCTGGACTACGACGAGAGCACGGTGCGCACCTGCGGCCTGTCGTCCTGGAGTGACACGACGGCGTGCACGCCCATGCAGCACGTGGGGGCGTGCCGGTACTACTGCACGCTGGACGCCACGAAGACGTACTACACGCGCTGCACGTACAACGGGGTGAACTACCGGCCCATCACCACGCGCATGCTGCCCCAGGACATCTACCGCTGCGGCGACGGCGTGTGTCAGCTGACGGAGAAGTGCGGCGCCAGCACCACGCCGGACCGCTGCTCGGACTGCGGCCCCTGCAAGTAGACAGCGGGAGGGGGCTTCCTCAAGTGGGGCGGGGCCGCGCGGCGTGGAGCCGGTGGCGCGTGACGAGGTCCCCCCACCAGCGGCCGATGGTCGCGACCGTGGCCGCTCCATCCTGGCCGTGGCGCACGGGGTGGTCCATGCGGATGGCGTCCCAGCCCCGGTGCTCCAACACCACGCGGGTGCCGCCGAAGGTGGGCTCGAAGCGGACGTCGACCTCGGTGGTCTCCCCGGGGGCGAAGTTGCTCGCGCGCCATTGGAAGACGAGCCGCGCGCCGGGCTCCCAGACGAGCACGCGGCCGATCTCGAAGACCCTGTCCTCGAAGGACTCCACCAGCCGGCCGCCGGGGCCGAGCGGTTCGAAGCGCAGGACGCCGCTGGGGTTCTGGAGGCCGCGGTAGCGCGGGCTCTTGCCCCACCAGAGGTCGGTCTCTTCCGTGAAGACCTCGAAGGCATCCAGCGGGGACACGGCGACGAAGGTGGTGACGCGGGCGCGGTCGGCCGTCATGACTTGCGGCCTCCGGAGGGCTTCGTGCCGCGGGTGCGCTCGGCGTGGGCCTTGAAAGCGCCCAGCTGGTCGCCCCAGAAGGACTCCACCTCGTCCAGCCAGCCGCGCAGGGCGGCGAAGGGCTCCGGGCGCAGGGAGTAGACGCGCACGCGGGCGTCGTCCGCGTCGATGCGCTCCTCCACGAGCCCCGTCTGGCGCAGCACGCGCAGGTGGCGGGACATGGCCGGGGGGCTCATGTCGAACGCGGCGGCCAGCTCTCCGGCGGGGTGGGGCCGGCGGCGCAGCCGGTCCACGACGCCCCGGCGCGTGGGGTCGGCGAGGGCGGCCAGGGTGCGGTCGAGCGCGGACGGGGTGGCCATGACGGGAGCCTACTTCGGCGTGAAGACGCGCTGGGTGAACCACCAGCGGTGGCCTTCGACGTCCTGGGCGCCGTAGGTGCGGTTGGTGCCCCAGTCGTCGCCGTAGTTCTTGGTCTCGGGCTCCTGGATGATGTCGGCGCCGGCCGCGCGCGCCTGGGCGCAGTGGGCGTCCACGTTGTCCACGTAGACCGTGAGCGTCTGCGTGTTGACGCCCCCGTGCAGGCGCGGGCTCTGGTGGAGGCCGTGGCGCCCGGAGGAGTTCACCATGATGACGCCGTCGCCGTAGGCCAGCTCCGCGTGCACGATGGTGTTGTCCGCGCCCTCCACCTTGAGGCGCGTCTGGAAGCCGAACGCGCGCTCCAGCCAGTCGATGGCGGCGGGAGCGTCCACGTAGAAGAGGCTGGAGGAGATGCGCGGCCAGTCCTGGGGGATGGGCTTCATGGCGGTGGCTCCGGGCGGACGAAATTCGTTAACGTCAGGGTGAATGGTTAACCCTGACGTTAACGTTCGTCAACCTGTGAGCCGCTAGAAGATGCCCGGGAGGGGGTGGTCGCGGCCGGGAGTGCGGGGAGCCTGGCGAGGGTCCTTCGGCGGTTCCACGTTGGGCCCGAGGATGGCCGGCAGGGAGGCGGTGAGCCTGCCCACGTACAGCAGGCCCTGGAGGCCTTCGTTCGCGGACGATGGCTGCATCAGGATGTGCGGGCTCTGGCCGGGGAGGGCCGCCACCTTTGGCGCGGGCGTCGCGCCCACGATGCCGCAGACCAGCTTGCTGTCGCGGTCCAGGTCACAGCCCCAGCGCAGGCCCTGCGCGTAGCTCATCTCCAATACGACGAGCGAGCGGTTCTCCTTCATCAGGTGTGCCATGGGGGTGAAGGCCGGGTCCCACTGCGTGCCCTTCCGCATCTGCGTATGTGTGTTGCCCGCCAGCACCACCTGGACCTCGTCTGGCTTCGCGGCGCGGCGCTTCGTCCAGACCTGGGCCAGGGCCGCGTCGCGCTCGCTGCCGTTGAGCACGTCCGTGTCGTAGGCCACCACCGTCACGCGCAGCCCCGCCGCACGCAGGGCCCGCATGCGGTCGATGAGGTCCATCACGGCGCGGCTGCTGCGGCCGTCCTGGTACGTGCGAGTCCAGAAGCGGCCTTCCAGCAGCGCGTCCTGGTCCGCCGGGGCGCCGGGGCTGGACAGGTACTTGTCCACGCGCGCCTGCTCCGCTTCGGGAAGCGACAGGCCCAGCACCACGGCGAGCCCCGTCTGGGCCGCCTGGCACACCACGTGGCCCACCACGTCCGGCACTTCGTTGGAGCCCAGCTGCTCGCCGATGAGCAGCGTGAGCCCCGGGTGCAGCAGCTCCGGCAGGCCGCGCACGGACGTGGTGCACGGTCCTTCCGCGACGGCCTCGTCCTTCCAGCGCTCCAGGTAGAACTCCGGCGCGCGGACAGGGTCCGGGCGCTTCTCCTCCACCACATTGCCAGCGAGGACTTCGACGGAGGGCGCGGACTCCAGCCGCAGGGTGAGGGCCTGCTCCAGGTCCAGGTCTCGGGTGCCGTGCTGGGCGCCGCGCAGCATGGACAGCCGCTTGGTCATCGCGTCGTCCTGGCCGAAGTCCACCTCCTTCACGAAGGGATTGGCCTCTTGCTCCCAGCGTTCCATGTACACCTTCCACCACACCTTCTTCCACTCGACGTCATTGCCCGCCGCCTGCTGCGTCATGCGGAAGATGCGCACGACGGACTGGCGCGGGGCCACGCTGATGCCGGTCACCAGGTAGCGCGTGTAGGTGGTGTTGCGCGAGCCGGCCCGGTCGGGTTCGGACCAGGTGGTGACGAGCTGGTTCGGATCCTCCGTGTCCTCGAACGTGTAACCCTGCTCTTCCAGCAGCTGGCGCGTGGCGGCGAGCGCCTCTGCCAGCGGCTTCTGGAAGACGTGTTCGTACTTGGGCAGCTCTGCTTCGGGTGCACGCTTCGAGTGGGCACATCCGACAGACAGCAGGAGCAGCGCGACGACGAGCCAACGACAATGCATTCTGTCCCCCTGAGAGAAATGCAAAGCGCCTCTCAGTAGAGCCTGTTCCGCGCCGGCAAAGCCAGAGGGGGGGCATCTGCACGTTCGTGGTCTGTCGTCAGCCCTTGTTCAGTGATTCCAACTCCAGGTTTCCGGAACCCAACGGGTGATGGATGCCCCTTCCAGGACGGGATCGAGGAAGCGTTTCGCGGCTTCGGTCACTTTCTCCAGTGTGGGCCAGGGGAGCTGGTTGTCCTGGGCCATGTCCGCGTAGGGCCTCTCCCAATCCCTGGACGGGAGGGGAAGGGCGCCCGGCAGTGGATGGGTATTTCGGAAGTCGAAGGTCAGCTTGAGCGCTTGTCGCAGCCGCACTGCCTCCAGTGGCTTCCGTGCCTGCGCCAGCAGCGCGAGGTCGGGCAGGTCCTTCACGCGGGAGTTCGGCCGCAGTCTGGGCATCGTGTATGTGTGCAGTTTCTCCGCGAGATGGGTTTCGACGGGGTAGAGCCGCAGGCGGGGCGGCGCGATGTTCGCGAAGCCGAGCACGTCCGGGGCCGTGACCTCATCCGGCGTTCCCAGCATGGGCTCCCCGGAGGCGACGTCCACGTCGAAAGGGCGACTGTAGAGCTTCTGGGCGAGCCTGCACTCCGCGCGAAAGCGCAGCCCTTCGTAGCGCATGCTCTCGTTCTGGATCTTGGGATGCTCGTCATCCGGGCGGACCTCGAACCTTGAGGGTGACGCTGGAGCCCAGCTTCGCGTGGACGCGGGCGAGGAAGCGGCTGAAGGCCAGCAGTTCGCGCTGACGTTCGAGCGGCAGGTTGCGCTTCTGTGCCTCCTGGCGAAGGCGCTGCTCCAGCGACTGCTTGAAGGCCGCGGGCGATGCATAGGTGCGGCTCGTCACGCGTCGAGGCCTCCAAAGGGCTTCAGGGCCTCCTCCACGGTTGGAAGGGAGCCCCTGACCATGCCGCGATGCAGGGCTTGCAGCGCGGCCTGACGCATCAGGTCCGGAGTGAGCGCGCTCCGCGCGCAGTCATCCAATGTCCTGGAGGGAGTCGTGACCCGGACGGCCCCCACCCACTGGCGCTCGGAGTCGAGCAGGTCGGCGTAATGGAGCACGACTGGCTTCGGCACGCGCAGGCGGCGCGTCTTCCACGCCTTTGGGAGCGTCAGGTGAATCCGCGCGGGCAGGACATCAGAGAGGTCGTAGAGCGCGAGTGCGGTCTGATGGGAGAAGGTTCCCACCTGTTCGGACCAGAGCCACACCGCGACGAGGTCCTCGTGCTCGCCCGCTGGGAAGTGCACCAGCCGGTAGATGCCTCGCTGGATTCGCGAAGCCCGGCCGATGCGCACGTAGTGAGCGAGGAGCTGAGGCGAATAACCCGCCTGGGCCGCCTGCTGCGTCGTGAAGTGGCCCTCCTGGGCCTCGGCTACGCGGTAGAGTTGGTCCCAGTCCGGCTTGATTGGCGGCTCGAAACTCACGCACGAAAATATAGTCCCATTTTAGTTTCGTGCGAGTTGGGTCGCGGTGAGCCGCACAGAAATCTCATCGGATTTTAGTTTTGTGCGGACAGAGTGCGGGTGGAGGGGCCTGGAGGAGTGGGATGCGCTCCGCAGGAAGGCCTCGTCACGGCTACGAAACCGAGCGGCTTGCATCAGCGCGACGGAGGAAGCTTTGTCAGCCTCCGCCTTGCTGTGGAGCGGAGGGGGCGGCGCGATGGGCAGGTACAATGAATTTTTGGGAGTGGTTGGGTGCAGTGCCTGCGGTTGCCTGGGCGAGGTCACCTTTCAGGCGGACATCGGTGTCCTGGAGCACAGGCGCTTTTCTGCCGGTGAGATTGTCTGGGGGCTTGCACCCAGGATGCTGCGGTCGCCCGTAGGGCCTGACCCAGGTGCAGTAGGGCGCGACGTCTGGGCTTACGGACTTGGCCGCTGCCCGAATTGCCTGGCCGAATTGTGGGCGGTTGTTGAGGTCCGGGGTGGCCGGTTTGCCCGGCTCGCGCTGACACCCGAGCCGGAGAATCCCGACGCATGGGGGAATCTGCCGCCTGATGCCCCTTGAATCGATGCAGGGGAGGCCGAACGTGGAGATTGAGGATGGGTGAGCCCGAGATTTTGAAGTCCCTGCTTCAACGGGCGATTGAGTCAGTGCGAGCGGACCCCGTGCACGACCTTTCGTTGGGCCTGCGGCGGAAGATCTGGAGGTCGCTGGGGCGTGAGCAGGGGCGTGGACCAGGGTATGCCCGGCGTGTGGCGCTGGCGCTCACGACTGCCCGGCTTGTGCTTCCTCTCTGGGAGTTGAAGTCCTCACAGGACCGCACGCCGCACACGGTGCTGGATGCGGCGGAAGCGATGAGGGTGGGGCGGCTCGACAAGATCGAAGCCCAGGCACTCTGGCAGCGGGCCTGGGACCACATGGTGGAGTTGTCGTCTTCGGATGAGGATTCGCAGGGAGCAGCAGCGGGATTCTCCGCGGTGCAGGCCCTGCTCACCTGCATCGACGACGAGACCTTCCCGCTGACTGAGGACGATGCGCACCTGCGCGACAACCAGGTCGATGCGGAAGACATGGATGCGTCCATGTTCGCAGCGGCTGCCTCCGCGGGCGGGCCCTCCTGGGACGCATCATCCGACCCCGAGCGCCGGCTTCAGTTCTGGGAGTGGTGGCTGTCCGAAGCTGTACCCCATGCGTATCGAGCCGTGGCGAGCAGCCCCATCGAATTCGCAGTGGCGAGCGTCAATCCCCAGCCGGGGGGCGTCCGCGCAGCCGGACGCATCTTCGAAGGAATCATCCGCGTCGGCGATGTCTTCTCGGTCGCCTTCAAGCTGACTCCAGTGCGGACACCCGAAGGGTATGGTCCGTCCATTCGCTCAGACGACCGGCCGGTCTCGATTCGCATTGAGCAGATACGCGCTTATGGCCACAGCTTCCAGAAGCTTGAGGCTGGGATGACCGCTGAGCTGGTCTTGTCTGGTGATGGTGCAGAGAGTCTCGCGCAGGGAGACGTGCTCGGTGGAGAACTCTGTGTTTGATGAGTCGGATCTACCGGGGCTTCGCGAGGTTCAACTGCCGTGAGTGCGGAGACGCGTACATGAACGGAGAAGCCTTTGTTCGTATTGCAGTAGAATCGCGGGATAGGGCTGGGGTCGAGAGCGCCCTGCGGGAATGCCTGGGGTTGAAAGGTGATCTATCCGAGGCGAGCGTCCTTTGGTTTCATGTTTCCGTTGAGGACCTCTCCGCCGAGCTGGCTTACACGAGAGCGTTTCTTCGTGCCCATCGCCTTGGGGATGAAGTCGCTGACGCGTGGGGTTTGGACCTGGACGCCTTCGTGGTGGAGGTGCAGATTTTTGGCCAGCGCGAGTGTTTCGGGAAGGAGGTGGAGGCGGTGCTGGGGGATCAGCTGGGTCGAGCACTGTCGGTTCGCCTTTCGTGCAGGACCCTGGTCTCACTGCAAGGCGGAGAAGTGCTACTTCGCGCCTATGATCAAGGCGTCATGATCCGGGATCTGCGGGAACGATATGCCTCCTTCCTGGCGGGCAGTTCCTGGCTACCTGCCGAAGGACTGTCGAAGTGATGTTCACGGCTTGTAGCCGGCTACGCATTGCGGAGGGGGCGATTCTTGATTCATGGTGAAATCCGAAAGGGCCGTGTCGACATGAACATGAAATGGGAGATGGCTATCGAAGAAGCCTTTCGATTCGCCGACGGCCATGTTGTTTTTGTGGGAAGAATCCAGGAATGCCCCGCTTCATCAGCCCCTGTGTTTGTGAACTCTGGCGGGGCACAGAAAGGGTAAAGCGCTTGCGACTTGAGGGGGAAATGTTGCCGGAAACGCATGCGCTGAAGGATCTCCGGTCGGTTTCCACTCGCGAGTGTTGACGTCGAAGCCGCTGCCTTCGCGGAGGGTGGCTGGCGCCTGATTCATGTAGGCGAAGTCCAGGAGTGATGGCGATGCTTCACGAGGCGTTTTATCTCATCAGGCCGAAGCCCATGGTCCTGGCTCAGGCCGCCGCATCGGGTCTCGGTGACCTCGAGTGGCTCGTGGAGCCACAGTTCTGGCGCAAGGGAGAGCCGGACCGCTCTTCGTGGAGCCGGGAAGATCATCTCGTGCAGATGAAGCTCCTCTACCTGGCCTGGCTCAGGTCCGAGTACGGCGGGCAGCCTGAATACGAGCAGTTGTTCGGGGCACTTCCGCTCAGCGTCGAGTCGTTCGACCAGGGATGGCTGGTGGAACGGTTCTACTTCCCTGAACCCGTTTCGGAGATTGAGAAGGCTTTGAAGCCGAAGGTCGTCCAGGCTTTAAGGGAGACCGGCCACCCGAACGTGGATGGATGGATTTCGGAACTCCGGCAACGGAAGTGACGGCTCCGCGTCAGCGCGACGGCGGTGGACAGAGGGGGCGCGAACGGACCGTTTCTGAGGCCAAGGACAGGTCGGGGACCAATGTAGAGCCTGTGGAGGAGGCCAGCTGCCGTATGAGGAGTGGTTCCAGCACAGCCGCGGTGGTCGAAGCGGTGGCCCCGGGCACCAAAAGATTCAGGAGCGCCTCAAGCAGCAAGGCCTAAAGACCGAGGTGCCGTTCGGAAACCGAGCTGCAGATGCCGCTGGCCCCGGCGAGATTCACCAGATGGGTGGCCTGAACAAGCGCGGGGACCCGATTCTGCGCGAGCGTGAAGCAATCCATGATATTCTCGATTCACCTGCGTACAGCAATGAGACAATCTACTTCTGGGACAAGACGAATCCGGCTGCAGGCCCCGTCGTAAATCCGCACCTTCAGCCCAGCTGGGGTCCAGTAGGGAATCGGCAGCCATGAGTACTCAGTTTCGAATCGCAACTGATGCGCGCGACGAGCAACGGCTCTGTGAGTTTCTGAGGGACCGCTGGCAGGCCATGTGTGCACCACGGTTTTCAACGAACCCTCAGCTAGAGGCGGTGCCGGTCGGGCAATGTTCGAGTCCCGAGCAGGTCGTGTTTCCGGCAGACCTGCTGGCTCTTGTCCAGGGTCGCGTTGCTCCCGTGGTCGGGCGGGATGGCGAGTTCCATGTCTATCCCAAGGCTGGTGCATGTTTGGAGTGGACCAGAGCACAGGCGCGGGACCGCGATGTGATTCCAGGGCGGTTCTATCTTGATGCGTCGCCCGGTGGGGGTGCGGAGGGAAGGCGCCTGAAGAACATGATGAAGGAACTCCTGGCGTTTGTTGAAAAGGAGAGTCCCCTCGTTTCCAAGGACAAGGTCCCCATTTTCGTCGGCCGGAGCTTGGCTGAGCGCGTTTCAAGGGGAGACGCTCAAGTCCTGTATGGGGGCGGCTCTCCAGTTTCCTTTGAGTCGGCTGGAGAGTAAGCAGTCGGCAAGAGTCGCTTCCGTGTCAAGGACCAGGGGCATGGACCGCGTGAGGGCCGGCCAAGCGGATCGCCTCGGTGCCTAACGCGCCTCGACCGCGGAGGGCTTCCTGCGCCGGGCTTCGGCGCAGAGGTGGCTGCCGGGGTGACGCTGACCCGAATGCAACTGAGGTCTACGCGCGGCTCGTCGCCCGATGCGGCCGAGGTTGTGGAGACCCCGAGTGGCGGAACTGCGGCGGTGCCACATGTACCCGAGGCGGGCTCCGGAGGTGCGCTCCCCCCTCAAGGCGGTCAAGCCGACCGAGAACATGGTCGGGCAAGAGACGAAGATGGGGTGCGGCCCTGCCTGTGCACGGCAGCTACTGAAGGAGCGCGGGGTCGAAGTTTCTGAGACAGACCTTCGCGATGCCTCAAACTTCTCGCCTGAGATGGGAACAGATGCGCCAAGTCTCGCCAGGGCGATGAACAAGTACGAGCCTGACTCCGGTACCCAGTGGGTGGAAAACCTGTGTATCCTGACGAGCTTGAACAGCAGAGCTACCCGTACATTGCGTTCATGCGAGGCTCCTATGGCCCCGCCCATGCAGTGATTGTCGACAAGACGACCCCCAAGCAGGTTCGGATTCGGGACCCGTGGGGGCCGCAGGCTGAGGCGTCTCCTGAGTCGCCAGGTCCCGGTATTGGCTACGAGGCCAAGATGGACAGGTCGGAGTACATCTGGGTTACGAGACCGGCCCACTTCTGGACCGTTACTCGGACGTCCAGAGGCGCAGGATGCAGCTCGGAAGGAGGGAGTCAGTGAACCTGGCGCAGGCGGTTGAACTCCTGCGGAGCAGGGGTATCGAGGTCCGCTACATGGGGGGGGCTGACTCAATGATTATGTGCCGCTACAGGCACCCCGCGACCGGGAACTACGTAGCGTTCGCGCTATGCAAGAGAAGGGAGACGTGGACGTTCTCCCACATGGGGCCCGGCCAGATGATGACCGAGCGCCCAGTGGCCGACATGGAGGAGTTGGTCCGGCTGGCTCTTGAGTGCGTCTCTATCGCTCGAGCGGAAGACTGATTCACGCTTGCAGCGGGCGGCTGTAGGTGGCGCCTTGCGATTCCGAGCGTGGCTGTCCCGAAATGGTGGGGTCGTCCTGCTGCTTGACGGCCCTCCGAGCAACTGTGGTGAGCAGGGGGGCCGGTAGTCTACTTCCGAGACAGCCCCGCTCAGGCGACTGCGGACTCCGGGCCGGCCGCCACGGCCCGCGCCACCGTGGACCTCGGCACCGCGTAGCTCCTCGATGACCTCGAAGGTGTCCCGGATGCCCGAGCGGGTGAGCCGGTCCAGCTTGAAGACGTACAGCCGGCGGACATGGCCACCCCGGGCATTGGCCCGGAGGCGCTCCAGTTCGGGCCGGGCGAGCGTCTTGCCGCTGCGCTTCTCGCTGTATCAGTGGGTGACGGTGTCGCCCCGGGCGGAGGCTGCGCGCTCGACGGCGGCCCGCTGGGTGGCGGTGTCCTGGGCTCGGCTGGAGACGCGAAGGTAGGCGGCGGTCGTCATGGCGGGCTCCTTGGGCGGTTGGTGGCGGGTGGGCTCGATAGGCACTGGGGGCGTGAGCGGGCGGGTGCGGCCATTGCCTCAGGGGTCGAACGTCTGGAGCTTCCGGGTGAGTTCGATGGCTTGGCGGGCGTGGGCCAGCAGGGAGTCGGACACCTCCTTGGCGAGAGGGCGGACCGGCTTGGACAGGACGTTGCGGCCGATAGCGAGTAGGAAGGGCCGGCCCTCAATCAGTCCGGCCTCGAAGTCGGGGAGGGCCAGGAGCCGCTCGCGCATCGCCCAGGCGCGGCCGAGGGCGTTGTGGTGGTCGGGCGCCTCCAACCACTCCGAGCACCTTGAGGAGGGCCGCCCCCTGCGTCGCCTCCGCCACCGCTTGCTGCTGGGGGAGGCGCAGCAGGTTGAAGCGCTCGAAGAGTGCGATGGCCAGCGAGCGGTACCAGCCCACCAAGTCCTCCCGGCCGCAGTCGAGGAAGTCTGCGAGTTCCTCCGCCAGGGTGACGAGGTCCACGGAGGTGAGCATCGAGGTGGAGTCGAGGTCGCAGTAGTCGAGTGGGATGGACATGGCGAGGGCTCCAGGCGGATGTGGGTGTGGGGTTGATGCTTGCTGTGCGTTGGTGGCGGGGGACTCCTCTGGGGAGGCGCAGCTCGGAGGGCGGACGGGGCTCGCGCGCCCCCGCGGGGGCAGGCTCCGAGGAGACGCGGGAGTACCTGGCCGGCGGGCGCGTCGAGGATGGTGTCGAAGTCGGCGGAGTTCTCCGCCTCCCCGACGTTCACGAGGACAGTGTGGGCGCCGTACGCCCGGGCCAGCTTCACGAGAAGGGCGGCCGGGAGCACCTGCCCTGAAGTGCCCGCCGCCAGGAAGTAGAAGGGGTATCCCTCAGCCGCCTGGATGAACCGGACGGCGCGCTCCAAGGACTCGCTCTCCACGGGTTCGCCGAACCAGGTGACGCCCGGGCGCAGGTTGGCACCTCGCCGTAGCTGGCCTCGTCATGGAACCCCGCGCTCCCCGGGCACTCCTCGTTCGAGCACCGCGTGGCCATCAAGGCTCCATGGAGTTGCTCGACTCAACACGACTAGGTCGGATGCATGATGCGCCTGCCTTGGTTCCGATTGGAGGCATGGGCCAGATACCAAATCAAGGTGTCATTGGTAGGATCACAGTCTTTGCTGGGGATGGCGTCGTGCTACTTTCTGGTCGGGGGTGGTGATGAGTAGTTCGTTGACTGTTCGTGTGAGTGGAAAGATGGGTCTTGGGGATGTCATTGTTGGTGCATCGAGAGCTATTGCCGAATTGATTGATGCGCCACCTCCTGAGGTGGTGGTGCTCGATGGCTTCGGAAATCAAGACGAGTACGCGAACTTGCGCGAGCTTGGTCGCGGCATGGCTGTCTGGCGGTTTGCCACGGTTGCCCCGCAAAGCCTGGTGTTTTGTACGGTGGTCGAAGCGCCTGATGGAGAGCTCGAAGCAATGCTCGAAGTGGGAGGCGAGCTTGAGCCGATGGGGTACGTCTTGGCCGCAGCGTTGGCGATTTCGCTGGCGAGAGTTTCTGGGGCTGGAATTGTCGATGAGGCCAAAGCCTGGTCTGGTGCTTATGAGAACACTGTTCAAGGGTTTTTACAGCAGGTCAGGGTGCGAGGAGATGGGTGGGGGTGCCAAGAAGCGGCCGGTCGATTCGTGGAACGTCTTCGCCATCTGAGATGAGGGGGGAGGGTGATTCGCGTTGGCCCCGAAGCGCTTGCCGACGAAGCCACTCTTGCAAATGCTATCGCGCATGAATTGAGTCATGGGTGCGACTGTCTGCATGGCGGTGTTCATAGACCTCATGGAAATGTGTCGTCTGTTGGTGATGGAAGTCCCTGGGGTGCTGGGAATGCCCTTGAGGCATTCATTCGAGGTGAAAGATGAGCACCGGTCATGGTCAGGCTTGGCGGGGTGTGCCGGAAGAGTGCCTGCGGGAGTGGTATGCTGTCTTCGCAGGCTCAAGAGAGGGCTTGAACTTGTCCTCGCCATGCCCGGTCTGTGGCGCACGAACACTTCATCGGTATTATCAGCATGGAAAGAAGGTTGAGGTCGTGGCTGATGGAGAGTTGTACGTGTCGCGCGGAGCGAGTTGGGAGTGGTGCAGTGCCTGCCGTTCCTACGAACATGCAACAGCACTTGTTCCGGCGTGGTGGTCAGGTGAGCTGGATGTAGATCTGTCAAAGCTCACGGCTGAGCCCGAAGCGTTGGAGGCAGCGCTTCATTAATCGTGAGAGGGATTTTGCGCCCGGATTGAGCAATAAGGAGCGGAAGGTTTTGTGCTTGGATGCGATGGGGCGCTTGCGGAAAACGGACAAGAGCCTGAAGGATGCGTCGCTTTTCCTGGAGAGTAGGTGACGTGGAGACATGACGGTCAAATGCGTGACTATCCGCCAGAGTATTTCGAGCAAGTAGAGAGGGCCGCCTCGGATGGGGACTCATCTGCCATGCTGCAAATGGGAGTATGGTTACTAGGAGTCTCTGGGAGCAGGCTGAAGCGCGATCCGGTCGGGGCATTGCGGTGGCTCCGGCGTGCAGTTGAGGAGGGAGGTCAAGCCCATGCCATGGAATTGCTAGCAATGGAGGCCGATTCCAGGTCAGGACGTAGCCCGGATGCTGCTGCCGAGGCCGCAAGATGGTATGCGCGAGCGCTTGATGCGTATGAGCTCGCAATTCAGCGTGGCGCGCCTGGGGCGCGTGAGAATGCTGAGGGCCTGCGTCGGAAGCTGGAAGCTCGTGCCAGGTAGTGCTGGAGTGTGTTGTGAGTTGAGGATCTATGGCTGTGTATTCAGTTGCGCACCTCGGTGGTGAGTTCGAGCAGGGTCCTTTATCCGATATCTTCGATAAGCTGTGGCGCGAATTGGAGTGTTCCGACGGCGAGCACCAGACGGTGTCCGTAAAGCATGAGACGGAATGGTGCTTAAGCCTTTATCCGTCCGGACGCTTGGTGTGGGAGAACGTCGAGGAGGATGTTGCTCCTCGCCACATGATGGGAGTTTCGCGTGAGACCGTCATGGCTCTTTGGACGGCACTGTCCGAGGGCAACCTCTCGCTCATTGACCAGCAGCCCTGGGGCTCAGGCTACGGGCGGGATGTCATCGTCATCAGAGACGGCCAGGATGCCCAGTGAACGTTGACCCAAGAGGAACCCTGTAGTGGACGCCTCACGCCAAATCCTGATCTGGTTGTTGGAGCGCTATGTCCTTTGGGCTATCGGCCGCCTCGGTGCCGAGGACGAAGCGAAGCTGGAAGTGGCTTGTCCGAAGCTGCGAACTGCATTCCACGCAGAGGGGAGCTGGCAGGAGGTGCTCCGGGCCGCGATGCAGTGGGGCACCGATCCCGCCGCAGAAATCATCATGATCTGGAAGAAGAACGAGGAACGTGCACGGCAGCATGAAGAGGTGATTGATCCGGATGACTTCGCCAGGAGATTCGTGGGGATGAACTTTGTTCCGGATCCGCATTGATCTCCGTGGTTGGAAAGAACAGACGGAACAGGACAGGCCGATGCTGTTGGAGAGAACAGTGCATCTGGCCTCATGCAAGGGGGATGTGGGGCGGTGCGATGGGCAGGTACAGTGAATTCTTGGGAGTGGTTGGGTGCAGTGCCTGCGGCTGCCTGGGCGAGGTAGCTTTTCAGGCGGACATCGGAGTCTTGGAACACAGACAGTTCTCTGCTGGCGACATCGTTTGGGGCCTTGCACCCAAGATGCGGCGGTCTCCCGTGGGGCCTGAGCCAGTGGCGGTAGGGCGCGACGTCTGGGCTTACGGACTTGGCCGCTGCCCGAATTGCCTGGCCGAATTGTGGGCGGTGGTTGAGGTCCGGGGTGGCCGGTTCACCCGGCTCGCGCTGACACCCGAGCCGGAGAATCCGGACGCATGGGGAAATCTGCCGCCTGATGCCCCTTGAATCGATGCAGGTGTGGAGAGTTTCGTGCAGGGAGACGTGCTCGAAGGCGATGTGCCATAAGCTCTGCGCACTCTGCAGGAGGCGATGCTCGTGAGCGAGGTTGTGTTTGCCGGGGATTATCGGGCTGCAATAACCGTGGCGCAGGCTGGCGGTAGGGTGCTTTGCCCGAGGTGTCGTTCAGTGTTGAAGATTGCGACCACTTTGGAGGACGCGAGGAGGTTGGGAACTCATCCAGGTATCTTCTGTCCGGTGGATGCCAAGCACGTTGCTGTTCATTTTAATCTGTCCGATGTGCGTGATAGGGTGATGAAGCAATTCGAGAAGCCCAAGAACTCGGAATAGCTGGCTGCTCGGACGGGTGATGCTTCACGAGGCGTTTTATCTCATCAGGCCGAAGCCCACGGTCCCGGCTCGGGCCGCTGCGCTGGGACTCCGTGACATTGAGTGGCTCGTGGAGCCACAGCTCTGGCGCAAGGGAGAGCCGGACCGCTCTTCGTGGAACCGGGAAGATCATCTCGTGCAGATGAAGCTCCTCTTCCTGGCCTGGCTCGGGTCCGAGTACGGCGGTCAGCCTGAATACGAGCAGTTGTTCGGGGCACTTCCGCTCAGCGTCGAGTCGCTCGACCAGGGATGGTTGGTGGAACGGTTCTACTTCCCTGAACCCGTTTCGGAGATTGAGAAGGCTTTGAGTCCCGAGGCCGTTCAGGCCCTGCGAGAGACCGGCCACCCGAACGTGGATGGATGGATTTCGGAACTCCGGCAACGGAAGTGACGGCTCCGCGTCAGCGCGACGGCGGGTACTTCTGGAGCTTCCGCTGGAGCGACCGGCGGTGGATGCCCAGCTTGCGCGCGGCTTCGGAGATGTTGCCGGCGCTGTCCGCGAGCACTCGGTGGATGTGCTCCCACTCTGCTCGCGCCAGGGACGGCGCCTGGAGTGTCTCCGGCGCGGCGACGTTGGGCGCTTCTTCCGCCCTCGCGAACGCCGCCAGGATGTCGTCCGCGTCCGCGGGCTTTGGCAGGTAGTTCACCGCTCCCAGCCGGATGGCGTCCACCGTCGTGCTGATGCTGCCGTAGCCCGTCAACACGATGATCCGCGTGGATGCGTCCACCGCCAGCAGGTCCCTCACCAACTCAAGACCGCTGTGCCCCGGCATGCGCAGGTCCACCACCGCGTACTCCGGTGACTCGCGCCTTGCCGCAACCATCGCTTCGTCGTGGTTGCCCGCGGTCGTCACGTCCCAGCCGCGCTCGCGGAAGGCTCGTGCCAATCGCTCACGCAGGGTGCTGTCGTCGTCCACCAGCAGCAGGCTGGGACGCTGATCCACTGGAGCCGTGTTGCTCATGCCGCTGCCTCCTTCGCGTCCGCGCTCGGCAGGCTCAGGCTCACCGTCGTGCCTTCCCCCGCCTTCGAGCGCAGCTCCAGCGCTCCGCCCAACTGCTCCGCCAAGGAGCGCGCCAGGAACAATCCCAGCCCCATGCCCTCACCCGGCGCCTTCGTGGTGAAGAACGGCTCACCCGCGCGCTGAAGCACCGTCTCCGGCATGCCTTGGCCTTCGTCGCGCACCTCCAGCCGCGCTCCCGTTCCCTCCGGCAGCACTCGCAGCTCCACGCCCCGACCCACGGGCGTTGCTTGAAGCGCGTTCTTCACCAGGCCCCGTAGCACCCGCGCCAACGCCCGCGGCGGTCCGTGGACTGGATGCGCCTTCAGCGCTTCCGGCACGTCCACCTTCACGCGCTCACGGCCGGACAGCTCCG
Source organism: Corallococcus sp. CA049B (assembly GCF_003611685.1). NCBI lineage: Bacteria > Pseudomonadati > Myxococcota > Myxococcia > Myxococcales > Myxococcaceae > Corallococcus > Corallococcus sp. CA049B. The sequence continues at coordinate 27,735 of NZ_RAWC01000067.1, forward strand.
ACAGCGTCTCCTCCACCAGCCGCTCCAGCGGGATGGGCTGGAAGGGCTCTCCCGTCGTCTGACCCGCGTCCGCGGACATCTGCACCAGCACGTCCCGGCAGCGGTCCACCTGCTGGCGGATGAGCCTCAAATCCTCTCTCACGGACTCGGAGGTCTGTGACGCCGCGAGCGCCCGCTCCAGCTCCTTCGCCACCACCGCGATGGTGGACAGCGGCGTGGACAACTCATGCGCCGCTCCGGCCGCCAGCGTCGCCAGCGAGGCCACCTTCTCCTGCCTCGCGTGCCTTGCCCGGGTCTGCTCCAATTCCTGCTCACGCAGCGCCAGCGCCCGGGTCACTCGCTGGATGAAATACACGATGAAGCCCGCCGCCACCGCGAACGCCACCCACATGCCGCTCAGGTGCAGCCGCATCAGCTCCGCGTGGTCCGGCCTCTCCAGTCCCGGCAGCGTCACGTCCTGCAACACGAACAGCGACCCGAACGCCAACAGCGTGAAGCCCAGCATCGCCCACGTGCGGCGCGGCGGCAGCAGCACCGTCCCCAGCGCCACGTTCACCAGGTACAGCGCCGTGAAGGGATTGTGCGTCCCGCCGCTCAACGCCAGGAGCCCCGTCAGCACCAGCGTGTCCCAGAGCATCAGCCCGAAGATGGCCGCTTCCGCCACCGGCCTCGCCCTCGCGAGCCCCGCGCGCACCGCCGCGTTCGTCACCGCCTCCACGCCCAGCAGCGCCACCAGCGCGGGCACCGGCAGCGCCAGCTTCAGCCCCCACACCGCCACCGCCACCAGCACCGCCTGCCCCACCAGCACGCCCCAGCGCAGCCTCAAGAGCCACACCAGGTTGATGCGGGCTCGGAGCGAGGGTTCGGAAGGAGGCGGCGGAGAGGACGTCATGGCGCGACAGAGGACATCGCCACGGAGCGGGCCACCGTGTCCAGCGCCGAGGCTGCCGCCCCGGGTGACGCCAGGTCCACCGTGGCCAGCCACGTGTCCCAGGCGAGCGCGAAGGTGCGCTCGGCCGCCGGGTCGTCCTCGGACAGCGTCAGCCCGTCCAACACCACGTCCACCGTGGCCAGGTTGGACGTCACCAGCCGGAAGGGCTGGGGCTCACCACCTCCCACCGGCACCCGCGTCCCCTCCAGCCACAGCGTGTGCCCCTCCATGTCCACGCCGCTGTCCGCGCCAGGCAGCCCCTCCGCGTCAGCGTCCGCGGGCTCGAAGGTGAGCCTCGCCCGGCAGTAGCGCCCCGGCGGCGGTCGCACCGTGCCCAGCTTCAGCACGCTCCCGTCCGGCCGCTCCAGGCCACTGACGTGCGGCGTGCCCAGCCTCAACGGCGAACCCACCGAGTGCGCGTGCGCGGTGCCAATGGGAGACAGCGCCTTCAGGAGCCGCCACCCCAGCGCCTCCTCGCACGGCTTCAACTCCACGCTGCCCAACGTCACGTAGCCGCGCGTCAGCGTGAGCACCTGTCCATCCGCTCGCGTGAAGGAACGCTCACCGCCCGCCGCCTGCACGCCTTGCGCGGTGGCCCGGTGCTCCAGGCCCAGCGTGACGGTCATGCCATCCACGCGCTCGCCGCACGCGCTCAGGGCCAACAGCGCCAATCCCAGACACGAGGAGCGGATCATCACAGGTCGTACGCGAGCGAGAGCACCGCGATGGGCGTGGACGACACCCGGCGCAGCTGGTTGACGACAGGAATGCGCACCCCGGCCTGCACCACCACGTCCATGCCCGGGCTGAAGAGGACGTCCGGCGACGCGTACGCGATGAAGCCTCCTCCGGCCTCCTCCGGCGTGCCGTTCGTGTCCGGCGCCCGCTCCGCCCGGGTGTCCACGCCCAGCCGCACCGCCCACCGGGGGGATGGCTGGTATTGCGCCGCCACCTGCGTTCGCACCGACGCTCCCAGCCGGAAGTCGTCGCGCCCTCGCGAGGGCAGGAAGCCCAGGGCGCTCGCGAGGAACGACCAGTTGCCCCGGAAGCCCTGCCACGCCAGCCCCGCCATGGGGTCCACGGAGCCGCTGCCGGGCTGCGCGTCGATGCCCAGCGTCGTGCCGTCTCCCGCATGCAGCCGGGGGCCCGTGGGCAGCTTCACCCCGCCCACCACGCTGATGAGCTGGTCCGGCGAGAACTCCTTGTCCTTCCACACGAACGCCTTCGCCGTCACGTCGATGTCGCCCAGCCCCCAGCCGCGCTCCAGGCCCAGGCTCACGTCCTGGACCTCGCGGGCCTGGAGCGGCAGGTTCACCGCCAGCACCAGCCAGGGCCTGGGCGCGTACGCCACCGCCACGTCCATGCGCAGCTCGCGCAGCCGCTGCGCGTCCACGCCCGTCACCCCTTCCGTGTGCCCCCACGCGCGCAGCATCGTGGACAGCCGCAGGCGCCCTTCGAAGGGCTGCTCGCCTCCCATGGACGTCAGGGTGGGGTCGCCGCACGCACAGCTCGCGCAGGCCCAGGCCGGGGCGGTGGGCACGAGGAGGAGCGCGGTGCTCAGGAGGGCCAGGGTGGGGGTTCTCAAGGCGTGGGCACCCTAGCGTCCCCCCGTCCCGGCACACTGTGGCGTGTTGTCGCAGCCCGCCGGTGCGTCACCCCGGGGACGGACCGGTCGTCCCCCGGCCTGGAGAGCGGGCAGGGGAGCGGGGGGCGGCTGTCCGCCCGCCCATCCGTGCCTATCTGGAGAATGACACCGACCCGTCCGCGTTGAGGGAGGACACGCCGGAGGCATGGAGGTCATTCATGGGGCTGCTCGCACCGCTGGGACGGCTGCTGTTCTCGGTCATCTTCATCACCAGCGGGCTCAATCACTTCATCCAGCTCCAGGCCCTCACGGCCTACGCCCAGGCGTCCGGCGTGCCGGACCCGAGGACAGCGGTGCTGGTGTCCGGTGGGGTGCTGGTGGTGGGAGGGCTGTGCGTCCTCCTGGGCGCCTTCGCCCGCCTGGGCGCGGCCATGCTCGCGGTGTTCCTGGTGGCGTCCGCCGTCATGGTCCATCACTTCTGGAAGATGGATGACCCGGTGCAGGCGCAGAACAACCTCATCCACTTCATGAAGAACCTCTCCATGGCGGGTGGGGCCCTGCTCATCGTCTACTTCGGGCCCGGCCCCTTCAGCCTGTCCCGCAAGAAGCGCGAGAACGCCCTGGGCGGCATGAAGCTGGGCGCGCCCCTGCGCTGAAGGCGGGCGCGCCGTCCTGCTCGTGGATCAGGTCGCCCCGACGTAGGCGGCCTGCTGCGTGCGCAGGGTGAAGAAGGCGACCTCCGGCGTGCTGCCCCGGCGCAGGTACGGCCCGCCGAAGCCGAAGCCCAGCCCCTGGTTCACGTACAGGTGGTTGCCGTTCACCCGGTAGTGGCCGCGGATGTACGGCTGGCCCGCGCGGCGGAAGAGGGCCTCCGTGAGGCCCCGGACGATGAACTGCCCGCCGTGGGTGTGCCCGGAGAACTGCACCAGCCCCGCGTGCGCGGGCAGCTTCTCCGCGGTGGGCGGCGTGTGGGCCAGCACCAGCCGCGTGCCGGACGTGGGCGCGCCCCGGAAGGTGGCCTCCACGTCCTCCATGCCGGTCAGCCCGTCGTCGATGCCCAGCACCGTCACCGGCGCGCCCTTCACGTGCACCACGCGGTGCTCGTTCTGGAGCACCGTGTAGCCCAGGTCCTCGAAGCCCGCGCGCAGGTAGGGCGCGTCCACCCAGTGGTCATGGTTGCCCAGCACCACGAAGACGGGGCCGCTGAGCCCCTGGAGCAGCTGGCGCACGCGCGGCAGCGGCTTGGGGCTGTGCGTGACGTAGTCGCCCGTGAGGAACACCAGGTCCGGCGCGGCTTCGTTCACCGCGGCCACCGCGCGGCGGATGCGCACGTCGCTGGTCGCCTGGCCCACGTGCACGTCCGACAGCTGCGCGATTCTCAGTCCGTCGTGCTCCGGGTGGATGCTGTCCAGCTGGAGCAGGTGCTCGGTGAGGACGAAGTGGTCCCGCCAGCGCAGGCGCCGGTCCGGCCGGAAGGGGTCGGGGCCTCGCGCCTGGAGCTCGTTGCGGCCGTGGGGCTCCACTGCCTCGGAGAGGGCGAGGGAGGAGGTGGCACCAGCGGCGTGACGGCGGCGGGCGAGTCTCAGGCGCATGCGTTCGGATTCCTCCGGCGGGGCGAGGGCGATTGTAGTGAGCAGTCCGGAGGGCCGTGAAGCCCGGGGGCCCGGCCCGCCTGCCCCCTTGCACCAAGGCACGGGGGCGGAAGCAGAACCGGGCCTCCTTCCAGAACATTTCCCGCGCCTTCCAGGCGGCCTTCCCCTCCGTGGCGCCGGGTGCGACATGCGCACCTCCCCGGCGCCAGGGTGGGAGTCCTGCTCAGTAGCCGCGCAGGACCGTCAGGCCTTCCGACGTCAGCACCAGCAGCATGCCGGAGGTGCCGGAGCCGTCGTAGACGAGCTGGTTCACCTTGTTGCCGCGCACGCCCGCCACCTTCTCCAGCGTCTTGCCCGGGGTCAGCCGGTAGAGGCCGCCCGCGTTGGTGCCGATGAAGAGCGAGCCGTCATTGGTGGACGCGAGCGAGTTGATGTGGGTGAGCGCCGGGATGTCCGCGCCGATGCGCGTCCCCGGCTGCGACGGATTCCGCGCGCCGGTAATCGTCATGTTCCACAGGCCGTATTCGCTGCTGCCCAGGTAGTACTGCCCGTCCGCCGTCTGCTGGAAGCCGCGCCAGTAGTCGAACTCCGCCTGCGAGTTCAGGCCGCTCAGGAACGAGGACTTCACCTTCTGCTGGTTGATGCTCTCCGTGGTGGTGTCGTCCCAGTTCTCCATCTTCGTGTCGGGCGTGACGGTGCCGAAGTTCCAGTCGTTCGCGATGAGCACGTCACCGTCCGGGGAGATGCCCAGGCCGTACGTGTAGCCCGCCTTCTGCGAGTTGCCTTCGTACCAGATGGGATGCCGGTGGGCGTTGTACGTCAGGCCGCGCAGGCGCACGACGCCGTGGTTGGTGCCGAAGAAGACGTCGCCCTTGTTCGGGCCGCGCAGCACGGACGTGCAGTTGAGCATGGCGCGGTCTTCGTCGAAGTGGTGGTCGTTGCTGTTGCGGATGCCCAGGCTGACGCCGTCCACCACGGTCGGGCCCGTCTGGATGAAGGGCTTGCCGTCCGCGTCGACGTTGGCGCGGCGGGACTGGTTGATGTGGCTTTCGAGGACGACCTGGCCGCTGGCGTCCAGCTTCACCGCGTCCACGTCCCCCTGCGTGTAGAGGTTGAGCCGGCGCGTGCTGTAGGGGAAGCAGGTGGTCTCGTTCACCGGGACTTCGCACGGCCTCGCGGTGACGATGAAGTTGGTGTGGATGTCCGGCCACTCCGGATCCTCGCCCAGGCCCGGTGCGTTGTAGCCCACGTAGGCGCGGCCCGCCTCGCCGCCGCAGATGACGGTGGAGGACTGGCCCGAGGCCGCCTGGCCCACGGCGCCGGACACCCAGACCAGCTTCTGCGTGTCCGCGCGCACGACGCCAATGCGGTCGCCGTCCAGCACCCAGATGTTCTTGCCCAGGTCGATGCCGACCGACTTCACCTTGCCGATGCCGTAGCGGTCCGAATAGTTCGTCATCGGATCCGCCGGCCACGGATCCACCCCGGTCCCCGCGTCCGTGCCGGCGTCCGTGCCCGCATCCGTCCCGGCGTCGGTGCCGGTCCCCGCATCCGTGCCCGCATCGATGTCCGTGCCGGCATCCGTGCCCGCGTCCACTTCCGTCCCGGCGTCGGTGTCACCGCCGGTCCCCGCGTCCACCTCCACGCGCGGGTCGACATTGTCCGTGTCATCAATGGGAGTCGTGGGCGAATCCGTCCCGCCGCACCCCCACGCCGACAGCATCACCGCACCCGCACACACGCCCAGCCCCAGCAGTCGTCGATTCACCATGGTCTCCCTACGCGTACGCGCCACCTAAGCAAGCGGCGTACCCGCCCCGGAGAGCAGGCTGTCCGTGCGGCATTCCCTGGGGAGAGGGCAATTTTCTTCCCAGTCAGGGCATGGGGCGACCCTGGAAGGGCAGTGAAGTGAGGGCCGTCAGTTCGTGGCCGGTCCCGCCTCGGGCAGCTCCATCACCACCTCGGCGCCAGGGCCCTGGGGCTCCGCCACGAAGGCGCGGCCGCCGTGCCGCCGGGCCACCTCCTGCACCACCGCGAGCCCCAGGCCCGCGCCCCGGCCGGAGGGCTCCGCGCGGTAGAACGGGGTGAACACCTTCTCCCGGTGCTCCGGAGGAATGCCGGGCCCCCGGTCCCGCACGGCCAGCCGCCACAGGCCGTCGTGCCGCTCCGCGCGCAGCGTGATCTCCGTGCCGCTCGGGGCGAAGCGCAGCGCGTTGGCCAGCAGGTTGTCCACCGCCTGCCGCACGGAGCTGGCGTGGATGGGACACGGCGCTGGCTCCGGCGCCTCCACCGTCACCCAGACGCCCTGCTCCTCCGCCTGGGCTCGCGCCGCCGCCGACGCATCCTCCAGCAGCACGCGCAGGTCCTCGGGCTTCACCTCCCACGCGCCACGGCCGAAGGAGGCGAGGTCCAGCAGGTTGCCCGCCAGGAGGGACAGGCGCTCCACCTCGCGGCGGGTCTCCTCCAGCGACTCGCGCAGCTCGGCGCCATCGCGCTCCTTCCACAGCGCCAGGTCCAGCTGGGTGCGCATGAGCGCCAGCGGTGTGCGCAGCTCGTGCGCGGCGCGGGCGATGAGCTGCTCCTGGGCCTCGCGCGCGGACGACAGGCGCTTCGCGGCCTCTCGCAGCGCGGCCTCCACCTCCGCCACCTCGTCCCGGGCCGTCCCTCCCGCGGGGGCTCCGGACCAGAGGCCCTCGCGCAGGTGGGTGATGAGGCCGCGCAGCTCCGCGAGCCTGCGCTCCAGCCACCGCGCCTGCCAGGTCTGCAGGCCGAAGAACACGAGCCCCAGCAGGCCGGCCAGCCCCAGGGTGATGCCATGGAAGGCGCGCACCGCCGTCTCCTGCCACGCCAGTGACGCGGACAGCCGCAGCACGTACGGCATGCCCCGGGGAGACACCACGCGCACCGTCACGCGGCGCAGCGGCGCGTCGCCCTCGCGCACTGTCTCCAGCCGGGGCGCGTCCGTGTCGGGGGGCCGCTGGAGCCGCTCTCCGGACGTGTCGGCCGTGGGCGGGAAGGACAGCACGCGCCGCCCGTCCGGCCCGTACACCTCCGCCACCGGCGCGAAGGATTGCACCAGGCCCGAGAGCGGCGAGTCCTCCATGTGCAGGTGGGGCTCCCCTCCGGGGCCGTCGAAGAGGCTCACCGCCTCCGTGGCGGCCTGCGACAGCAGCGCGTCGTCCACCACGCGCTCCAGGTACGCCTCGAAGAGCTGGCCCGCCAGCAGCAACGCCAGCACCACGCCCAGCACCGGCACGAGCGCGCCCAGCAGCCACAGCCGCACGGCCAGCCTCACGGCGACTCCCCTCGCACCAGCCGGAAGCCCACCCCGCGCACGGACTGGATGGACACCACGCTCCCCGCTCCCAGCCGGGCCAGCTTCCCGCGCAGGTAGCCCACGTACACATCCACGATGTTGGGGGGCCCGTCGAAGGCGTCACCCCACACGCGCATGAGGAGCTCCGAGCGCGAGTGCACCTCGCCCAGGTGCCCCGCGAGCTCCTGGAAGAGGGCGAACTCGCGCCCGGTGAGCGGCTGCTCCTGGTCCCCGTGCCGCAGCACCCGCCGGCGGGCGTCCAGCACCAGCGGGCCGATGTTCCGCACCGGCGTGCCCGTGTCGCCCCGGCGGTGCAGGGCCTCCAGCCGCGCGAGCAGCTCCTCGAAGGCGAAGGGCTTCGCAAGGTAGTCGTCCGCGCCGGCGCGCAGCCCCACCACCTTCTCGCCCACCGTGCCGCGCGCGGTGAGGAGCATCACCGGGGTGCGCAGTCCGCGCTCGCGCCAGCGCCGCAGCACCGCGAGCCCGTCCAGGTCCGGCAGGTTCCAGTCCAGCAGCACGACGTCATACGGCACGTCCATGCCCTGCTGGAGCGCGTCCTCGCCCCGCTCGCACACGTCCACCTGGTGGCCCGCCTCGGACAGCCCCCGGCGCAGCAGCAGGGCCATGCGCTCCTCGTCCTCCACCAGCAGCAGCTTCATGCGGGCTCCTCCGGTGCCGTGGGCAGGGGCCCGGTCCGGGGGCGGCGCCGGGACAGCCACGGATAGAGCGAGGGCAGCACGCCCAGGGTGAGCAGCGTGGACGTCACCAGCCCGCCCACCACCACCGTGGCCAGGGGCCGCTGTACCTCCGCCCCCATGCCCCGCGCCAGCATCATGGGCACGAAGCCCAGGGCGGCCACCAGCGCCGTCATCACCACCGGGCGCAGCCGCTCGCTCGCGGTGAGGCGCACGGCCTCCTTCACCGGCATGCCCGCCGCTTCATGGTGCAGCAGGCGCGACACCCACACCACGCCGTTGAGCACCGCGATGCCCGACAGGGCGATGAAGCCGATGGCCGCGGAGATGGACACGGGCATGCCTCGCAGCGACAGCGCCAGCATGCCGCCCACGCAGGCGAAGGGGACGTGCGTGAAGATGATGAGCGCCGGCCTCGGCCGCCCGAAGGCCGCGATGAGCACCGTCACGATGAGCACCGCCACCGCGGGGATGACCACCGAGAGCCGCCGCGTGGCCGCGGTCAGCGTTTCGTACTGGCCGCCCCAGACGGCGCGGTAGCCGGGCGGGAGCGGGACCTCCGCCGCCACGCGCGCCCGGGCGGTCTCCACGACCGTGCCCAGGTCCGCGCCGCGCACGTTGAAGCCCACCACCAGCCGGCGCTGTCCCTCCTGCCGGTTCACCAGCGCCGGCGCGGAGGTCAGCCGCACGTCCGCCACGCGGGACAGCGGCACCAGGCTCCCCGACGCGGTGGGCAGCGGCAGGGACTCCAGCGAGAAGGCCTCCGTCCTCGCTCCGAGCCGCAGGACGATGGGCACGCGCACGGGCCCGTCGAAGGTGGCGCCGACCTCCAGCCCCGTGCGCACGCCCTGCACCGCCTCCAGGACCTGCTTCACGGAGAAGCCCACGCTCGCGGCGTCCAGCGGGCGGGGCTCCACCTCCAGCAGGGACACCTCCGGCGGCGCGAGCACGCGCACGTCCACCGCGCCCTTCACGCCCGTCACCCTGTCGGCCACGGCCTCCGCCAGTCGGTGCAGTTCGCGCAGGTCCTCGCCGTAGAGGCTCACCGCCACGTCGGCGACGGAGCCTCCGAGCAGCTCGTTGAAGCGCATCTGGATGGGCTGCGTGAAGGAGGGCTCCCCGCCGGGAGCGTGGGCGTCGAGCGCGCGCTGCATGTCCTCCACCAGTGTCTCGGGGGTGAGCCCGGGGCGCCACTGCTCGCGCGGTTCGAGGGTGACGAAGACGTCCGCCTGCTCCAGGCCCATGATGTCGGTGGCCACCGCGGGGCTGCCCACGCGGGACACCACCTGCGTCACCTCGGGGACGTGGCGCAGCAGGGCGGCCTCCAGCCGGCCGGCCTCCCGCGCGGAGGACTCCAGTCCGATGTCTCCCCCGCGCGTCGTCTGCACCACCAGGTCGCCCTCGCTGAGCTGGGGGGTGAACTCGATGCCGGCGCGCAGGTAGAGGACCGCGCCCAGCACGAGCAGGGCCCCAGCGCCGCACGCCACCCAGGCGGGGTGACGCAGGCCGTGCTCCAGCAGCGGGCGGTAGGCGCGCTCCACGGCGCGCACCAGCCAGGGCTCGCGCTCGGGGATGTCCTGGGGACGCAGCACGAGGCTCGCCGCCGCGGGGATGAAGGTGAGCGCCAGCACCAGCGAGGTGGCGAGCGCCAGCACCACCGTGAGGGCCATGGGGCGGAACATCTTCCCGTCCACGCCGGTGAGCGACAGCACGGGCACGTAGACGAGCATGATGATGAGCACGGAGAAGAACACGGGCCGCGACAAGGAGGCCGTCACCGAGCCCACCTTGTCGCGCCACGCCTCGCGAGACATCGGGCCGCGTGCGTGGCCCAGGTGATGGAACACGCCCTCCACCATCACCACCGCGCCGTCCACGAGGAGGCCGAAGTCGATGGCGCCCAGGCTCATCAGGTTGCCGGGGATGCCCAGCAGCACCATGCCCATGGCGGCCCCCAGCATGGACAGCGGGATTGCCGAGGCGACGAGCAGTCCCGCCCGGAGGCTGCCCAGCAGGGCGAGCAGCACCGCCATGACGAGCAGGCCGCCCTCGGCGAGGTTCTTCGCCACCGTGCGCAGCGTGCCGCGCACGAGGACGCCCCGGTCATAGACGAGGTCCACCCGCACGTCCTCCGGGAGCGCGGCCTTCACGTCGGGCATGCGGGCGTGGAGGGCCTCCACCACGTCCAGGGCGTTGGCGCCGCGGAGCATCTGCACCATGACGTAGACGGTCTCGCCCCGGCCATTGGCGGTGGCGGTGCCGATGCGGGGCAGGGCGCCTGGGACGACCTCGGCCACGTCCGACACGCGCACGGTGGCGCCGCCGGGCGTGCGGATGATGGCGCCGCCCAGCTCCGTGGCGCCCGGGGGACGGGCCACCGCGCGCACCAGGACCTGGCGCTCTCCGGCGGGGAGGGCGGCTCCGGGGACGGCGCCCGAGGCCTCCTCCAACGCGCCCCGCACGTCGGAGAGGGTCAGCCCGCGCGCCGCGAGCTTCGCCGCGTCCGCGCGCACCTCCAGCGTGCGCTGCTGGCCTCCCCAGCTGTTCACCTCGACGACGCCCGGGACGGCGCGCAGGAGCGGGGCCACGCGGAACTCGGCCAGCTCGCGCAGCTCGGCGGGGGTGCGCAGGGGGGAGCCCAGCGTGAAGTGGAAGACCTCCCCGAGTCCGCCGGTGAGGGGACCGAGCTCCGGCGCCTCCACGCCGGGCGGGAGGCTGGAGGCGAGCCCGTTGAGGCGCTCCTGCACGCCCTGGCGCGCGCGGTAGGCGTCCACGGAGTCCTCGAAGACGGCGGTGACGGAGGAGATGCCGTAGCGGGAGAGGCTTCGGTGCTCGACGAGGCCGGGGATGCCGCCGAGCGTGGTTTCGATGGGACGGGTGACGAGCCGCTCGACCTCCTCCGGCGTGAGGCCCGGGGCGCGGGTGAGGATGAGGACCTGGTTGGTGGTGATGTCGGGCAGCGCGTCCAGCTCCAGGCGCCACGCCACCGCGCCCGCGGCGATGGCGAGCACCGCCGTCAGCACGAGCACCTGGACGCGATGCCGGACGCTGGCCTCCACGAGGCGGGCAATCATCGCGCGCCCTCGGCCAGGAGCAGGGCCTCCGCGTCCGCGGCCACCACGTCTGCCTCTCCGGCGCCGCGCACCAGGGCCTCCGCGCCGGAGGTGGCCACGACCTCCACCGGCTGACGGCGGAAGCCGGCCGCCGTGCGCACCAGCACCTCCGCCTGGCCGGACTCCAGCAGCAGCGCTCTCGCGGGGACGACGCTCACGCCCGGCAGGCTGTCCGCGCGCACCCGCACCCTGCCGGTGAGGCCCGAGGGCAGGGCGCGCGGTGGCTCCGGGATGAACCACGTGGCCGTGGTGCCATCGCGCGGGTCCATGGCGGGCGCGCGGCCGGCTTCCTTCAGCGGCAGCGGGGCCTCTCCGGGGAGCACCAGCTCGAAGCGCGCCTCGGCGGGGAGGGGGCGGGCGAAGCGGGCTTCGAGCAGGGCTTCACCCCCTCGCATGATGCGCACCAGTGGCGCGCCTCCGCCTGCACGCGTCTCTCCCAGCACGCCGGAGACCTCGGTGACGATGCCCTCCACGGGGCTGCGCAGCGGCACCGGGCCCCCGCGCGCCACGGCGGCGGCGTCCGCGGCGTTGAGTCCCGCCACCGCGAGCAGCGCGAGCGCGGCCTGTGTTTCGGCCTGGGCCTCCGCGAGCTGGGTCTCGGCTTCGGCCAGCTCCGTCAGCCGCGCCATGCCTTGTGCCTGGAGGGCGAGCAGCTGCTCCCGCCGCCTGGCGTAGGCCTCACGACGGAGCGTCGCCGCCTGGTGCCGTCCCGCGGCCTGGACGGCCTCGGGCATGCGCACCTCCATCAGCACGTGGCCCTTCTTCACCTGCTGGCCGGGGCGTACCGCGACGCGGGACACGCTGGCTCGCAGGGGCACGCCCACCACGGCGGCGCCTTCAGGCGAGGGCAGCACGCGGGCGGGGGCCTCCGTCAGCGGAACGCCTCGGGCGGGACGGGGCTGGAC
>NZ_RAWC01000068.1:0-38800 GCF_003611685.1 Corallococcus sp. CA049B
CTGCGGGAGGGGCAGGCGCGACGTACCGTTGGAGGTGGAGGTGGTTCAGATGCTCATCGTCGGCGCGTTGGTGGTCGGAATCCTGTTGATGATGCTGGTGATAGGCGGGGTCATCGTGGGGGGCGCGCTCGCGCACAAGAACGCGCGCGAGGATGAGGCGCGGTGGGCCAGGGAGGACGCGGAGCGCGCGTCACGGCGCGACCGGGACAGGTCCGGACCCGTGGGTGGGGAGCCCGTGCACGCGTGAAAGCCCGATGGGTCGGGCATTGGTCTTGAAGGGTCATGCGGCTAGGGTGGTCCGTGTGCGGCTGAGTGCATGAGCCGCTACAGCGGATCGGGTCCCTTGATGAAACGCCTCTGGCCATTGCTCGTGCTCATGACGGCTTGCGCGAGCGCGCCTGCTTCCAAGGAGCGCTACGCCGAACCTGGACGGGGCGAACCTGTGCGAGGGCCCTGGTCGGAAGTGGCCTCGTTCGAAATGCCGACGGGTGATGTCACCATCCCCATCGACCTGCTCAGGGACGTGGCAGACGCGTTGCTCAAGCTGCCTGGTGCGAAGACGTGTGACGCTGGCAGTCAACGGCCCATCGTCGGACTCTCCATGGAGTACTGCTCGACGGTTTACGTCGCCGGGACGGAGGATGCGTTGTCCTGGCGGGTCACGAAGCCGCTTCGTGGGTCCTATAACGGATGCCAGCCGTCATCCGACGTGACGGACAGCGAGCATTCCGCCGAGCAGATTTGGATCGTGGGCTACATCCACAATCATCCGTGCGGGACGCCTCCCTCCACCCTCGACCTCACGGTGTGGCCCACGGATGCATTCGCAGGCAAGCCCGCGTTGGCGGAGTTCCGGATGATCCCGGGCAACCCTGCTCCCGCGATGTTCAAGGGCCAGGCCCTCCTGATGGCCTCGGCGCTCGTCGCGGAGCGGGCGGATGGTTCGCGCGTCTTCCTCCGCTATTTTCCCACCGGTGAGATCGAACAATGGAGCCAGCAGGAGCGCCGCTGGCGGCTTCTGGGAACATGCGTCCCGACGCGAACCCGTTACAGCTCCGCGCCGCTGTGCCGGGACGGAGCCGTCCAACTCCTGGCCGAATAGGAACTGGGATGAAGAAGGTCTGTGCGCTGGTCGGCTTCGCGGTGATGGCGACGGGATGTGCCGCCCGGGCTCCTGCCTGGAAGGGGACTGTTGAATGGCCTGACGAGCAGTCCGCGAAACTCGTGGGCCAGCCCCTGGAGGGAGGAGCCGTTCTCGCGGCCGCAGGCGCCATCCGCGAGCTGATCCGCACCAACCCCTATCCGCACCTGTTCGAGGGTTGTTCGAGCCCGGAGCAGGGACTGGTGGCAGTGGTCTTCACGGGACCGACGGAGGGTCTCTACTACGTGAGGGTGATCCACGACTTCGTCCGATGCCGTGGGGCGCGCTTCCGACTCCTGGATGGTTGGGATGTCTATGCGGTCACCCCTCAAGGACAGGTCGTCGCGAAGGATCCGCTGGGGCCAGGGGAAGCCCGGCCGGCAGCGACTCCAGAGGCGGCGCCTCCTCTGGCACCTCCCGCGCAAGAGGCTCCGGCCCCACCGCCTGCACCGGAGCCACAGGCTCCTGCTCCTACCGGGGACGCGGAGCGTAGTAGCGGCACCGTGACTGAATGAGGCGCTCTCCTCGCGTAGATGCGAGGATGCCGCACCATGCGATTCGCGCTGCCTTCATTGCTGGGGTTGCTGGTGGGGTGCGCGGCTTCGGCGCCTGCTTCCACCACGTTCGCGGACGCGAAGACCGGTCGCGGTCCCTGGGCGGAAGTGCCTGCGGTCGAGATGCCCGCGGGGGACAACTCCATCCCCATCGGCCTGATACGGGATGTGGCGGACGCCTTCCTCACGCGGCCAGGTGCCCGAACGTGCGACCCCGCGACGCTGCGGCCCATCCAGGGGTTGTCCACGGAGTACTGCGCTGCCGTCTACGTCGCAGGCGGGCGAGAGGCCTTGTCCTGGCGCGTGTCCGAGCCGGTTCGCGGAAGCCACAGTCGCTGCTCCGCGCCTCAGCAGGTCCAGGATGAGGACTACCCGGCTTCGCAGGTCTGGGTGGTCGGGTTCATCCACAATCATCCGTGTGGCAGCCCTCCTTCGTCAGTGGACCTCATGGCCTGGCCGACGGATGCGATTGATCCGCTGACGGCCATGGCGGTGGTGCGCCTCGTCCCTGGTAATCCCGCGCCCGCCCTCTTCAAGAGCCTGGCAATCGAGATGGCCTCCGCCCTGGTCGCGGAGCGCATGGACGGCACCCGGGTCTATCTGCGCTATTTTCCCACGGGCGAAGTCGAGCAGTGGAGTGACCGGCGGCGAAGGTGGATTCTCCTGGGCACCTGCGCGCCGACACAGAGCCACCTGGGGGCGGAGCCCCGGTGCACGAATGGGCCGTTGCGGCTGCTGCGTGAATAGGGAGCATCGATGAGGGGCAGGGTTGTGGCGGCAGGATGCATCGCGGTGCTCGCGGGATGTGCCGCGAAGCCGAAGGCGTGGGCGACGCCCATCGAATGGCCCGACGAGACGTCCGCCTCGCTCGTGGGACAACCCATGGAAGCCGGGGCCGCGGTGGCTGCCGCTGGCGCGATACGGGAGTTCATCCGCACGAACCCCGACCCCACGTTGTTCCAGGGCTGTTCCAGCCCAGAGCAGGGCCTGGCGGTCGCCGTCTTCACTGGGCAGACGCAGGGCCTCTACTTCGTCGCGGTACACCAGGACTTCAGACGGTGTGGTGGGCCTCGCATCCGGGTGCTCGATGCATGGGATGCCTATGCGGTCACTCCCCAGGGAGAGGTGCTCGCAAAGGCCCCTCCTCCGGCGGGAGATGCCTCCTTCGCGGTTCCTCCTCCTGCGCCGGACACGCAGCCTCCCGCGCAAGAGGCACCGGCCCCACCGCCCGCGCCGGAGCCGCAGGCTCCTGCTCCTACCGGGGACGCGGAGCGTAGTAGCGGCGCAGCCAGCGGCTGAGGCCGTCCAGGCCGGGGAAGAGGACCCGCTCGGTGATGTTCGCCTGGTCGAGCTTGTCTCTTATCTCCCACTTGAGCTGCGCCGGCACCACCAGCCGGCGCACGCCCTGGTGCTGGTGCCCCAGGAATTCGTTCAGGCCCAGGCCCGGTCCGTTCATCACCGAGAACAGCGCGAACTGGTTCACGATGCGCGCATCCAGCGACGGCGGCTCGAAGAACAACACGAACGGTTGCTCGCCCAACCCGTCGAACGTCGCCAGGTCCCCCGCCACCGTCGCCAGCATCTCCGCCGTGAACACGTCCGCCCCCTCCAACCGCAGCTGCTCACGCAGCGGCCGGGGCAACTGCTGGTTCGTCTGGTGGTAGTCCACGCACCAGACCGCGCCGTCCTGCTCCAGCAGGTCCATGCGCTCCGTCATGAAGTGCAGCGCCACGTAGGGACTGAACGTCCAATCCAACAGCCGCGTCGGCATCCCGTGATGCTGCGCCAGCGCCAGCCAGTCCCAGATGGACGTCAGCCGCTCCGTGCCCGGCACGCCTCGCGCGTACTTGCGGAAGGCCCGCAGCAGGTCCCGCTCCAGCCGCACGAACGCCCCGTGGCGGTTGAGCGTCGCCGTCAAATCCAGCGTCGCGTCCGGGACGCCCCGGAACACGAAGCTCGTGCGGAACCGGCCCAGCGGCTCGTTCCATGAGCCCGCGAACAACAGCTCCTGCAGCTCCAGCCACGATGTGACCCGATGCTCCTGCATCCGCTGTCCCCCCGCCGCCCGACAAGGTGGGCCCTGTCCTCCCGGGACGCAGGGGCCGGGCGTCCAGGACGCCCGGCCGGCTCAATCACAGACTTTGAAACATTGACACCTACGGCTGCCCGAAGTTCGCGGGCTGCGTGAAGGCAAACGAGCTGGCGCCTGGCGCCTTGTCCTGCTGGAACAGCGGGCACTTGGCGCAGGTGAAGCTCTCCCAGTCCTGACGGACCGCCACGTCGATGCAGCCGCCGTAGAAGCGGCAGTGGACGTTGCGGTGCTCCTCGATGGAGAACGTATCGGCCCGCAGCGGGAGGTGGAACTTGGTGGGACGCGGCTGTGGACAAGGCATTGGATTCCTCTAGCCCCCCTCGTGGGTGCTGATTCCCTCTACTGACTGGTGCGTCGCGTCATTCCCGGCGTTCCGTCGCCCGGGCACTGAACGCCTGCACCCCGGCTCATCGCTGCCAGCAGAAGACCGTGTGGGTGTGACACATTCAAAAGGCACAACAGCCTAATGACGTCGGGCGTCCCTGGCCCGTCCCGCCAGGATGTCTGCCTTCACGCGGAGCAACCAGCCGGGCGAGCCGTCGGAATCTTCACGCCCGGAGCGCTTTCCCGCGAGAATGCGGCGCGTGAGCTCCCCCGCCCGACCCCCTCGCGATTCCTCCCGCTGGCTGAGCGCCCTGGCCTTGTTGTCGCTCGTGCTGCTCAGCGGCTGTTCCGCCTTCTCCCGCGCCGTGCGCGAGGGTGACGGCGCCGTGAAGGAGCGCCACTGGGCGGAAGCGGAAGCCGCCTACCTGCGGGCCCTGGCCGCGGACCCGGAGGCCTCCGAAATCACCGTGAAGCTGCGCGCGGTGCGCAGGGAGTGGGGCGAGGAGGTCTACCAGGAGGCCGGCGCCGCCCATTCCTCCGGGGACCTGCCGTCCGCCACCAAGCTGCTGGTGCGCGTGCTGGAGCTGAACCCCGACCATGAAGGGGCCCGCGCGCTGCTCGCCCAGACGCTGGAGGCGCGCGTCCAGGTGGCCCTGGGACTGCTCAAGGAGGAGAAGCTCCAGGATGCCCGCGCGGAGCTGGACGCGGTGCTGGCCGTGTCGCCGGACCACGTGAACGCTCGCAAGGGCGTGGACGCCGTGCAGGTGGCGTGGGCGAAGCGCTTCTTCGCCAGCGCGGAGACGCTGGAGAAGTCCGGCAAGCTGGGCAACGCGCTCGTGGCCTACGTGCGCGCGGACCAGGAGCGCGTGGGCGCCACCGCCGCCCGGGAGCGCGCGGAGTCCGTGCGGCAGCGGCTGCGCGACGAGGTGGCCTTCCTGGTGGTCGCCACGCCCGTGGAGGACAACGCCCAGGCCCCTGACGTCGCCCAGCGGCTGAGCGCGGGCCGGCTGGCCTCGGCGCTCCCCACGAAGCTGCCCCTGAAGGTCGTGACGGAGGCGCCCCCGGGCCGCGTGGGCGTGAAGCTGGACCTGTCCCTGGAGCGCGTGCTGCCGCTCAAGGCCGTGGAGGACTCCCAGCGCAGCCAGCGCTACCTCGCGGGCAACCGCTCCGTGCCCAACCCCAAGCGCGGCGACTACGAGAAGAAGCTGCTGGAGGCGGAGCGCACCCTGGAGGGCGTGGAGCGCAAGCAGGCCGCCGTGCTGCGCGAGTACCTCAAGGCCCAGGTGGAGCTGGGCACGCTGCGCGACGTCGCCGAGCGCTGCCGCGAGCGCGAGAAGCGCGAGTGCCGCGCGGCCATCCAGGAGTGCGGCGAGGAGGCCCGCGACGCGAAGAGCCCGGGCAAGGTGCCTGGCGAGTGCGACCCGGAGCGGTGCTCGGGGCAGTGCACCCAGGATGAAGGCCTGATGTCGATGAAGGCCAAGGCCGCGCGCGTGCTGGAGGTGGCGGTGCAGGCGGCCCTGGACAAGGCGGAGACGCAGCGCTCCGAGGTGCAGCGCCACCGCGACACCGTCTTCCGCGAGCCCATCACCGTGGAGGAGCCCATGTACTCGGACTTCGTCTACGACGTGCAGCTGCACCGGCTCACCGTGACGGCCACCGTGACGTCGGTGATGCGCGACTTGCTGACGCCCCAGCAGGTGCCCGCGCCCAACACGCGGGACTACGCGGTGCTGCACGAGGACCTGGCGCACAAGGGCTATGACCGCTACGGCGTGCTCGCGGACCCCGTGCAGCTGCGCAACGAGCTGGAGCTGCGCGTGGACGCGGGCGACAAGGCCGTGGCGGACGTGGCGAAGCACGTGAAGGAGCGCTTCGACCTGTACCGCGGCAAGCGCGTGGAGGACGCCCGGCGCGGCATGGTGCGCCCCGGCGCGGAGGACGTGGTGGAGACCGCCGTGCGCGCGCTGCTGCTCACCGCGGACGCGCCGCCGCAGGACATCCTCCAGCCCGTGGCCCGCGCGCGCGGCCTCACCCGGCCGGAGGCCCTCCTGGGCGTCGGGCAGTAGTCGTCCGCCTCACGTGGCGCGGTGCGCCCCGGCATCGCGCCCGCCACGCGCTTCAGTCCAGGCTGGCGCTCATCTCCGGGCGCTCCAGCCGCAGCGTCTCCACCCGGCGCCTGCGCGCGCCCGCGATGGTCAGGTGCCACGCGGCGGCGGCCAGGCCCACGCAGAAGCAGCCCGCCCACAGCGCGGTGGCGCCCAAGTGGCCCAGCATCGCTCCGCCCAGCGCGGGGGCGATGCTGGACGCCAGGCCCCACATCATGTGGTACGCGCCCTGGTAGCTGCCGCGCAGCTCCGCCGGCGCCAGGTCCGCCACCACCGACGGCGCCACCGGTGAGTGGACAATCTCTCCCAGCGTCCACACCGCCACGGCCGCCATCGCGAGCGGCATGGTGGTCGGCAGCGCGTGCAGCCCGAAGCCCACGGCGGTGAGCACGCCCGCCACCGCCAGCGCGGTGGAGCGGCGCACCCGGCCCACGCCTCGCACGACGAAGGGCTGGAGCGCGACGATGAGCACGCCGTTGACGGACATCACCAGCCCGTACTGCGCGGGCGTCAGGCCCTGCCGGGTCAGCGTCACCGGCAGGCTCATGAAGCTCTGGTGGAAGAGCAGGGCCAGCGCGAACACCGGCAGGCAGAACGCCAGGTACACGCTGTCTCGGAAGGGCGTCAGCACCGCCCCCAGCGGGGAGTGCTCCGCGTGCGCCGCGCGCGCCTCCGGAGGCCGCGTCTCCGGGACGAACGCCCAGACGCAGCAGCCGTAGAGGAACGTGGTCACCGCGTCCGCGATGAAGAGCAGCCGGTAGCCCATCCCCGCGAGCAGGCCCGCCAGCGGCAGCCCGATGGCGAAGCCCAGGTTGATGACCCAGTAGAGCAACCCGTACGCGCGCGCCCGGTCCTGGGGCGGCACCAGGTCCGCCACCGCCGCGGACACCGCCGGCCGGTACAAGTCCCCCAGGATGCCCAACAGGAACGCCGCCACCGCGATGCTTCCCGGCCTCTCCGAGTGGCCGATGAGCAGCATGGCCCCCGACCCCAGCCACAGGCCCCCCGCGAGCGTCAGCCGCCGGCCCACCCGGTCCGCGAGCATGCCCCCCAGCGGCGCCGCCAGCACCGCGCCCGCTCCGTTGAGCGTCACGATGATGCCCGCCTGCTCCACGTTGAAGCCGCGCTCGCGCGTGAGGTACAGCGCCAGGAACGGCGCGACGAAGGACCCCAGCCGGTTCACGAAGGTGCCCACCCACAGGACCCAATACGTCCGTGGCAGGCCACCCCCGCCCAGCGCTCTCAACACCGTGGCAACGGGATTCATGGCGGGATGCCCGACGGGGGTGGGGAGGAAGGACTGACCGCGGGCGCCCGCCAGCATGCGCCCGCGCCCCGCGCGTTTCCATGACCCTCCGGCTCACCCGGGCGCTTGGAGCCGCATGCATTCCAGCCGCGTGCGAAACGCGACTTCCCCGCGCGCACCTTCATGGCGCTGGACATCGCTGGCGGGCTCCTCCAGGTTGCCGCGCCAATCCACACCCTGGAAGGCGGGACGCAAGGCGGGCATGGGGCAGGTCATCGGACTCCTGGGGGTGTGTCTCGTCTTGGGCGTGCTGGCGCGGCGCAGTGGCCGGTTCCCCGAAGGGACGGCGCCCGCGTTCAACGTCTTCCTGCTCAACGTGTCCCTGCCGGCGCTGGTGCTGCGCGCCATGCACCGGCTGGAGTTCGCGCCCGGGCTGGTGGTGGCCGCCGCGGCGCCGTGGCTGCTCTTCGTGGGGGCGGTGCTCTTCCTCCGCCTGCTCGGGCCCCGGCTGGGGCTGTCACGCGAGTCGGTGACGGCGCTCATCCTCACCGCGGGGCTGGGCAATACGGCCTTCGTGGGCCTGCCCATGGCCGCCGCGCTCCTGGGGCCTTCAGGCGTGCCGGTGGCGGTGGTGGCGGATCAGCTGGGCTCGTTCCTGGTGCTGGCGACGCTCGCCACGCTGACGGCGGCGAGGGCCAGCGCCCGGTCGGAGCTGTCCGTCCGCTCGCTCGTGCGCAAGGTGCTGGGGTTCGTCCCGTTCCAGGCGCTGGTGCTGGCGCTGCTCCTGCGCCCCTTCGCCTTCCCGGATTGGCTGGAGTCCGTGCTGCAGCGGCTGGGGGACCTGCTCACGCCGCTGGCGCTGTTCGTCGTGGGCTTCCAGCTGCGGCTGAAGGGGCTCTGGCCGCGGGTGCCCGCGCTCGCGCTGGGGCTGTCCTACAAGCTGGTGCTCGCGCCGCTGGCGGTGCTGGGCCTGCTGATGCTCATGCCCGGGCTTGCGTTGGTGGTGAAGCAGGCCACGGTGCTGCAGATCGCCATGGCGCCCATGGTGACGGCGGCCATCCTCGCGGCCGAGCACGACCTGGACGCGGACCTGGCGGTGCTGATGGTGGGCGTGGGCATTCCGCTGTCGTTCGCCACCGCGCCGCTGCTCCTGTCCCTGGTGCACTGACGCCCGCGCGGCACGGGCGTCAGGGGTTCGCTTCAGGCGAGCGCCGTGGTCTCGAAGGAGAGCTCGACGCCGTTGGGCTTCACGCGCATCTGCGGGCGCGACAGCACATGGCAGTGCGGGCAATAGCCGTGGGCACCGGCGGGCGTGGCCCGGATGGAGACCGCGCCGCCACACATCATGCAGCCCTCGGGAAGATCGAAGTCCGCGAACCGCTCTCCGCTCTGGGTCTCGAATTGGGTCATGCCATTGAGTTAACGCAGGATCCGCCCGACACAAGCAGACCGGTTCCCCGCCGCGAGGACCCGGTATGGCGCCTTGCCCCACCTTTCAGGCACAGAAGACGGCCCCTCAAGGCAGCCTGCAAAGGTTACCGGCCGATCTCCGACTGCTCACCCGCCGACACCGCAACCTGTTGGGCGGCCTTGCGGACGCTGGCACGGGGATTTCATGGCGCACCCCCTCGGACAGCAACGGGACGGGGGAGGCGCGGGATGGGTGCAGGGAACACAGTGAAGGTCATGTGCGACCGGAAGGGCTGGCGGGTGGAGGTCGCCCACCCGGGGGGCGTGCGGCGCTACCGGTACGGCAGCGAGTCGCAGGCGCGCTACTTCGCGGCGGTGTTCGAGCTGGGGCCGAGCGTGCTGCCCCCCAAGAACCACGCGCGAAGGCGGCAGGAGCCCCGCTTGGCTCTACCCAATGAGGTCTCTTTCGGAGAGGCTTGGCTGCATGAGTGATGCTCCCAAGCCCAAGCCCTTCATCCTCCCCAACCGGCAGCACGTCACCAAGGAGCCGGATCCGGGCGGCCGTTGGTCCGCGCAGTTCCCGGAGATGATTGGTTACACCAGCCAGGGCGGCGGCAAGGTGCCGGCCGACTTCGGGTGGAACACCAACCCCAAGCAGTGGCAGGAAGAGCTGACGCCGCAGACGCTGGCGGAGCGCTTCGAGGAGCTGCGCATCCTGCCTCCCAAGAAGGACGCCCCCGCGCTGCCCGCGCCGGCCACGCCCGCGAAGCCCTGAACCGTGTCCGCAGCCAGGGCCCCGGTGCTCCGGGGCCCCGTGGAGGCGAGGCGTGAGGCCCGCTAGCTGAACGGCAGACTGGCCAGCCGCTCGCGGAAGCGGGCGAGCAGCTCTCTCGCTCCGGCCTCGTTGAGCCCCGCCGAGGCCTCCTGACGGCCCTTGCGAAGGAAGGCGTCGAAGGGCGCCGAGCGGCCCGACAGCGCGCCCGCCGCCGTCACCGCCTCCTCCAGGATCCGCGCCGCGCCTGGAGAGCCCAGGTCCAGGTGCATCTCCACCTGCTCCAGCCGGACACCGCTCGCGGCCCACACCGCGCGGTCGTGCACGGTGAGCCACATGCGGGTCAGCTCCTCCATCGCTTCTTCCAGCAGCGCGAGGAAGGGCTCCACCAGCCCGGGCAGCACGTCCGGCCCCAGCGCGGCCTGCGTGCCCGCGTCGCGCAGCCGGCCTCGCGCCGCGACGATTTCGCGTTTGGTGGGCGTCTTCAGCGCGAGCGACGCGGGCAGGGACACGAACGCGGCCAGGCTCTCTTCGGCCTGCCTCGCCAGCGCGGGCCGCTGGGCGTCCGTGGCCTTCGCGGCGCGCTCCAGCCGGCCTTGCAGGGAGCGGCGCAGGTCGGCCGCGGCGCCTCGCAGGGCCACGCGCGCGCCCACCTGGTTCGCGTAGCCCGGCACCACGTCCTCGCGGCGCACGTCCGCGAAGGCCGCGGCGGTGAGGTACACGAGGTCGCCGATGCGGTTGCGGAAGTCCGCGCGCGACGCGGCCAGCTCCGACATCAGCGTCCAGCGGTCGCTCACCACCTCCGGCCGGCGCATCTGCACGCCCAGCTCCTGCAAGCGCTTGGACAGGCGCTCCGCGCTGGCGTGCAGCACGGCCTCCGCTTCCTGCGACAGGCGCTCGTCGGAGCTCGCGGGCGGCGGGGCCCAGCCGCCGTCGCTGGACGTGGCGGTGCGCGCGGGCGGCGGGAAGGCGTCGCGGATGGCGGCCACCAGCTTGTTGACGTCCGTCAGCGTCTCGCCGATGGCGGGCGCCATCGTCTCCCACAACGACAGGTCCGCGGCGTCGTCGGGTTCGGCGGTGGTGGGCTCGTACTTCACGATGCTCAGGTGCCCCAGCCGGTCGATGGCGACCGCGGCCGCCTGGTAGACCTTGCGCAGCCGCGTCGCGAAGTCGCGGTCCATCAAGGCTTCGAGCAGCGCATCCAGGCGGGGCGGCAGGGCATCCTGCGGGGGACGGTTCTTCGACACGGCCATGGCGCGTCACCCTAGCCCAGCCACCCCACGGATACGTCAACGGGGGGAGGTGGGGACCGGCTCCACGCTTTCCGGCGTACAGTGGAAAGACGGGGAGAAACGCATGACAGGTGGCATCCAGCGCCGGCGATGGGTGGCCAGCGGGCTCGGGCTGTTGTTCGTGGGGGGAGGCCTGGCCTTCATGGCTTCCGGGCGATGTCTGTCCGCCTGGATGTTCCAGGGCGTGGACGTGCGCGCGTGCCCGGACGGCGAGTTCCGCCAGACGGTGAGCATGACCGCCAGCGCGCTCGCGCGGGGGGGCTCCAGCAAGGTGACGGTCTGGGCGGAGGCGCACGGGATGGACGCGGAGGGCCGCGAGCTCACGGCCTACGTGGGCCGGGGCACGGCGGCGCTGTTCCTGGTGGACGCGGCCGGCAAGGAGACGCCGCTGCCGCTGGATGACAAGGGCCGTTGGGAGCGCGAAGGCTCCGGTCCCCTGTCGGCGCCAGTGACGCTGCCCGCGGTGCCTGACGGCGACTACCGACTGCGCGCGCGCCTCACCACGCCGCTGGGCACCGGCACGGTGGACTCGGCGCTGCCCCTGTACGCGCCCGCGCGCGTGCGCGTGCTGACGGACCGGCCCCTCTACGAGCCCGGGCACCGGGTGCGCTTCCGCGCGGTGGCGCTGCGCGCGAAGGACCTGTCGCCGCTCGATGGACGGCCGGGGACGTGGAAGGTGACGGACCCCTCCGGGGAGGTGGTGCTGGAGGAGCGCGCGCCCGAGGGCAACTGGGGCGTGGTGGCGGGGGAGTTCCCGCTGGACCGGGGCGCGCCCACGGGCACGTGGACGGTGTCGTGGACCAGCGGTGGCGCCTCCGGTGACGCGGCCTTCACGGTGGAGCCCTTCACGCTGCCGCGCCTGCGGATGGAGGCGAGGAGCCCCCGGCCCTTCTGGCGCGCCAACGACGCGCCGGAGGTGACGGGGCAGGTGTCGTACGCGTCCGGCGCGCCGGTGGCGGACACGGACGTGACGCTGGCGTGGAGCCACGCGGGCGCATGGCCTCCTCCGACGGAGTGGCTCCGGGGCGAGCTGCCGACGAAGGCGCGCACGGACGCCGCCGGCCGCTTCCGCGTGACGCTGCCGCGCGTGCCCCAGGACCTGCGCGGCCAGGCCACGCTGAGCGCGAGCCTGGAGGCGAAGGACCCCACGGGTGAGCCGGTGCGCGGCGGCGTGTCGCTCCTCCTGTCCGAGGACGCGCTGGCCGTGTCCTCCGTGACGGAGCTGGAGGACGGGCTGGTGGCGGGCTTCAGCAACCGCGTCTACCTGCGCGCCACCACCGCGTCGGGGCAGGTGCTGCCGGGCGCGGAGGTGACGGTGACGCGCGCGTGGGACCCGCGCGACCAGGGCGTGAGCGCGGTGGCGGACGAGGACGGCGTGGCCGCCTTCCAGTTGGATCCGGGCCCCGCGGTGAACGTGGTGGTGCCGCCCCTGCCGGTGCGCGTGCAGCCGCGTCCGCCCTCCGTGTCGCTCGTGTCGTCGCAGGACCTGCTGGGCGCGCAGGGAGGGCAGTCGTCGCTGGAGGATCAGCTCGCGCTGGAGCGGCTGCTGCCCGCGCTGCACCCTTGCGCGCGTTTCGTCTCTCCGGCCTCCGGCTCCGCCATGGCGGAGTTCGCGGTGCGGGTAGGCGCGGCCGGGCAGGTGCTGGACGTGGGGGGCGCGGAGGAGGGGCTGGAGGCGTGCATGGCGTCGGCGCTGCGCGCGAAGGGACTGCCGGCGCGCGCGGAGCGGATGCTCCAGCTTCGCTTCCAGGTCAGGGAGCCGGGCCTGCCCTCCTTCCGCTGGAACACGCAGGTCGCCTTCGGGGACGAGCGGGGCGTGAGCGAGGGGCTGACGCTCGCCGCGCTGGATGCGCGTTCGTGCCTGCCTCCCACGCTGGACCGCGCCGTGGCCATCCCTGGCGCGCTGACGTGGCGGCTGTGGGCGGACAAGCCGGAGCTGGCGCTGTCCTGGGTGGCGGAGCCCGCGCCGGATGACGCGCTCCCGGCGGCGGTGCTGGCGTGCGTGAAGGAGCGCTTTTCGCGCATCCGCGCTCCGGCCTCGAAGCAGGTGGGACGGGGGCTGCCGGAGGCCATGGGCGTGGTGCGCTTCATCGCGCAGCCCACGTACGGCGGAAACGGCATCCCCCGCCCGCCCCAGGCCACCACGTTTCTGGGCTACGAGTTGAAGGTCCGGGCGAAGTGGGACGGTCAGGACATGGGCGAGACGAAGCTCGTGCTGCGCCCCGCGAGCCTGCCACCGCTGCGCGCCCGCGTGACGCCGGTGCTGGCGAAGGCCGGCGAGCCCGTGAAGGTGGAGCTCTTGCGCGGCCCCGGCTTCACGGGTGAGCTGCCCAAGACGCTGGAGCTGGTGGCGGGGCCGGCGCGGCTCAAGGAGAAGCTGGACCCGGCCACGCGCTCCGCGCGCTTCACGCTGCCCCAGGACTTCGAGGGCTGGGCGCAGGTGGAGGGCGTGGAGGCGACCGCGCGCGTGTACGTGGCGCCCCGCGCGTCGCTGACGGTGGAGGTGTCTCCGGACAAGCCCGCGTACGCGCCCGGAGAGCTGGCGCACCTCCAGGTCCATACGCGCGTGGACGGCAAGGATGGCGAGGCGGCGGTGGGCCTCTTCGGCGTGGACGAGACGCTGTCCCAGCTGGCGCCGCTGCCGGGCGCGGACGCGCTGGATGGGCTGCGGCCGTCGCCGTCGGTGGCCACGCCGGCCTTCGGCGTGCTGGACGGTCAGGCGCTGGCCATGGGGCGCATCCGGGGCGCGAACGCGGCCGCGGCGGCGCTCTTGCGCGTGACGGCGGTGCCCTCGCTGGAGGACGTGGAGACGCCCCTGTCGGTGAGCGCCAGGAGCCCCTTCTCCCCGGACGCGGAGCTGACGGAGCCCTTCTACGCGGTGCTGACGGAGCTGCACGCGCGCACGCGCAAGTGGGAGGAGACCGCGCCCGGGGGTGAGACGTTGGACCCGGCGGGGCTCGCGCGGCTGTGGGCGGAGTCGCTGGCCGCGTGCGAGCAGCGCGGGCAGAAGGTGACGGATGCGTTCGGCCGCAAGCTGCGCCTGTCGCGGCTGCCGCAGGACCTGCTGGCCCTCACGGATCCGCGCGCGGTGGTGGTGGATGGAACGCGGTTGCCGGAGGACGTCGTGAACTGGGGCGCGTGGGTCGCCCGGGAGGCGCCATGAAGCAGCGCTCGTGGATGTCCGGGGCCGTGGGCCTCGGGGTGGGGTTCGTGCTGGGCGGGGTGACGCTCGCGCTGGTCGCGGGGGATGTGATCCGCAAGACCATGGGACAGTCCGCCGCCGCGCTCGCGGGGGACAGCATCGTCGCCACCATGGCGCCACGCCCCGGCGGTTCGGATGACCTGCGGCGCAAGTCGATGAAGAGCTTCGGGTCGGACAACTCCTACGACGACGAGCCCGTCGGTGCGCGGGGAGGCGGCGGGCCCGAACCCATGATGGCCGCCGCGCCCGTGATGGAGATGGCGGCACCTCCAGATCCGGAGATGGAGGAGGGGGGCGTCAAAGAGGACAACGGTGGCGCGGCCGCGCCCACCCGCGCGTGGTTCCCGGAGACGTTCCTCTTCGAGCCCCTGGTGGTGACGGACGCGAACGGCTCGGCGACGGTGCCGGTGCGCGTGCCGGACCGGCTGACGCAGTGGCGGGTGCTGGCGCTCGCGCACTCGCGCTCCGGTGCGCAGGCGGGAGCGGTGACGTCCTTCGCGGGCACGCTGCCCACGTACGTGGATCCGGTGCTGCCGCCCTTCCTTCGCGCGGGCGACACGGTGCGCCTGCCGGTGCAGGTGGTGAACACCACCGACAAGGCCGTGGAGGCCGCGCTCAAGGTGGACGTGAAGGGCGCGCAGGTGGAGGCCGGCGCGCGCACGGTGCGGGTGCCCGCGCGTGGCAGCGTGGTGGAGCTGGTGACGGTGAAGGCCGCGGGCGCGGGGCCGGTGACGCTGCGCGCCTCGCTGGGAGACACGGACGCGGTGGTGCGCGACTTCGACGTGTGGGCCACCGGCCAGCCCGTGGTCCAGACGCGCGGCGGTTCACTGGCGGCGCCGCGCACGCTGTCCCTGGTGGGCCCCGCGGACGCGCAGGCCGGCAGCGAGCGGGTGCGCTTGCAGGTGTACCCGGGCGCGCTGGGCATGGTGCGCGCGGAGCTGGCGGCGGTGGAGCGCCGGCCGGTGGACGTGGCGGGGGACGCGTACGCGCTGCTGCTCGCGGGCCAGGCGCAGGAGCTGTTGAAGTCGCTGGGCGAGACGGCGGACCCCGCGGCGCTGAAGGCGCTGTCGTTGGTGGCGACGCAGCGGGTGCTCCGCGCGGCGCGGGCGCCGTCAATCGAGGTGGCGACGCGGCTCGCGGAGGGCGCGCTGGCCCACCCGGACAACCCCGTGCTCGCGCGGCTGGGTGAGCGGCTGGTGGCGCAGGTCGCCCAGGCCCAGCGGCCGGACGGCACCTGTCAGGGCGGTGAGGGCTGGACGCTCCAGCGGCTGCTGGTGGCGACGGCGAGCTGCGCCCGCACGGTGCGCGCGGCGCAGGGCACCCCGGAGGGCAAGCAGCGCGCGGCGGCCTTCACCGTGCGCGCGTCGGGCGTCTTCGAGCGCTACCTGCCGCAGGTGAAGGATGGCTATACGGCCGCGGTGCTGCTGGCGGAGGGCTCCGCGGAGGGCAGCGTGGCGGACGCCCTGCGCACCCGCGTGCGCGAAGCGCTGAAGTCCGGCCCGGACGGCACCGCGTGGCTGCCGGTGGAGCCGGACACGGTGCGCGCGGACGGGGAGCTGCCCTCGGAGGCGGAGGCCACGGCGATGGCGGTGCTCGCCCTCCAGGGTGATGCGAAGGCGCCGCTCGCGGACCTGGGTGCCTGGCTGCTCGCGCACTACACGCCGGGCCTGGGCTGGGGGGATGGGCAGGCCAACCGCGTGGGGCTGCGCGCCGCGCTGGCCCTCTTCAAGGAGCCGCTGCCTGCCCGGGTGCGCGTGACGGTGGCGCGCGACGGACAGGTCGTCACGGAGGGCACCTACGACACGAAGGCATTGCGCGAGGTGCTGGCGCTGGAGGCCGCGGCTCCGGGCTCGGCGGGCACGCACGCGTGGACCGTGCGCGCGGAGCCCGCGGTGCCGGGGCTGGGCTTCTCCCTGGCGCTGTCCGCGGCGGTGCCGTGGAAGAGCGAGGTGAAGGGCGGCCTGCAGCTGGCCGTGACGGGGCCGAAGGAGGCGCGCGTGGGACAGCTGACGAACGTGCGCGTCCAGGTGGGCGCGCCGTCCTCGTTGCCGCTGCGCTTCCAGCAGGAGCTGCCCGCGGGCGTGCAGGTGGACCCCGCGAGCCTGGCCGCGCTCGTGGCGTCCGGACAGGTGACCTCCTGGGATGTGCAGGATGGGGCGTTGTCCCTGGACCTTTCTCCCAGGGAGCAGGGCGCGCCGGTGCTGGTGGAGTTCCGCGTGCTGCCCACGCTCGCCGGGACGTTGCAGGCGGGCGCGGCGCGACTGGGCGTGCCTGGCCGGCCGGACATCACCGCGTCGCTGCCGCCCACCACCTGGGCGGTGCGCTGATGCCCTCCGGTGCCGTGGGGTCATTCTCCACTCACGGCGCCGGTGCTGGTCCCTTCCGTCCGGCCCCGGGGGCGGGTGGAATGCGCGCCGGAAGCGCGGCAGGGGCCCGTTCCTCCGGGCGCCCCCCGCCCGGTGCAATCGCTGCCCGCGTGCGTACACTTCAGGGTGCACGGCGGAGATGCATTTGCGCGCGGCAGCGAGGAATTGGATGGAGCTTGAAGGCTCCGAACAGGAGGAACTGACCCACGCCCTCCTGGGCGCGTTCACCTCGGTGGAGGAGCTCCTCCGGATGGTCGAGGTGAAGTGCGGCCGCAGCCTGGTGCCCCCCGTCGAACGGGAGGGGGCGGCGCGGGCCCGGGCGCTCGTGCGCACCGCGGAGGCGGAGGGGTGGACGGACGTGCTGGTGCGCGGCGCGCAAGCGGCGGCGCCGGGCCATCCGCGCATCCGCCGCTTCCTGCAGGGCTACCTGTCCTCCGTGCAGCGCAGCGTGTCCGGCAGTGCCCTGGCGCGCATCGTCCAGCAGTCCAGGCTGGCGCTGACGCCGCAGGCCTGGCGCGACCGGCTGACCACGCTGTCGCGGCGCGTGTGCCGCGTGGAGCTGGAGGGCGGCCGCGCGCTGGGCACGGGCTTCCTGGTGGCGCCGGACGTGGTGCTGACGAACTCGCACGTCATCGAGCACCGGCTGCTGGAGGCGCTGCGCGTGCGCTTCGACCTGAAGGTGCTGCCGGACCGCATCGCGGTGCACCCGGGCCGGGTGTTCGCGGTGACGGCGTGCCTGGCGCAGAGTCCGCACAGCCCGGCGGACCTGATGCACCCGCGTCCGCGCGAGGCCACGCGCGACGAGCTGGACTACGCCTTCCTGCAGATTCAAGACGCCCCCGGCGAGGACCGGGTGGGGGACCGGCCGCGCGGCTTCATCCCGCTGGCCCCGTCGTCGCCCACGGCGTTCGAGACGGGCGCGCTGGCGCTCGTGGTTCAGCACCCGAAGGGCCGGCCCATGCAGGTGGCGCTGGACACGTTCCAGGCGGTCAACCGCTCCCAGACGCGAGTCACGTACTGCACCAACACGCACCCGGGCTCGTCCGGGTCGCCGTGCTTCACGCCGGACCTGGAGCTGGTCGCGCTGCACCACAGCGGAGACCCACGCCCCGGCCACGAATCCGCCGAGGACGACGAGGGCATCCCCCTGGACACCATCCGCGCGAGCCTGTCCGGGGGCGTGCTGCGCCGCCTCGGCTGGGAGTGAAATAACGCGCGGACGCGCATGCGAGCGCGGGGAAGGGGACTGCTATCGTCCACGCGCATGAGCCTTCCCGCTCGAAGCACCCTGGCCGCGAAGGGCCTGCTCTCCACGGGCGTGACCCTGGCGTTCGCCGTGCTCTGCCTGTGGCCCAGGCTCGCGGGCGCGGCGCCGCGCTTCGGCCTCGCGGGCCTGTCGTCCAACAACGAGGTGCGCCTGCGCACGTCCACCGCCCACCTGGAGACGGTGCTGCGCGTGGACCTGCTGCCCTCGCCCACGGACGCGTCTGCGGACTCACCGCGCGCCGCGGGCGCGGAGGCCACGCGGGTGACGGTGCTGGTGGATCCGCTGCTCGCGGCGGACGGCACGCAGGTGCCGGTGACGGTGCGCGTGGGCACGACGGAGGGCGCGGCGGAGGTGCCCATCTCCGTGCTGCGGCCGGTGACTGTGACGCTGTCCGCGGACCTGCCCGCGGCCGGTGACTTCCACGGCCGCGTGGTGCTCCTGGGGGACGGCGTGCGGGAGGTCATCCCGCTCGTCGTGCAGCGCGTGGCGGCGGCGCCCACGGTGCAGTTCTATCCGGTGGCCCCCGCGCGCGGTTGGACGCTGGGGCCGTTCTCCGGAAAGGCCACGGTGCGGCTGACCTTCCGCGAGACGGCGGGCGTGGGCGGCGCGGTGGGGCCCGCGGCGGTGGTGCAGCTGGACCGCAGGGCGGGCGGCTCGGGGGACGGCGCCGCGCCCGTGCAGGCGCAGGACGCGAAGTGGTTCTTCCGAGGACCGGATGGCCAGCCGCAGGGCCCGGGGAAGGAGGGCCTCCTCCAACTGCCAGCCTACGGCACCGGCCTCTTGAGCCTGGACGTGGACGACCTGCCGGAGTCCGGCGAGTACACCGGCACGGTGCGGCTGCTCGTGCCGGAGGGCGCGGCGGTGGAGCAGGCCTTCACCGTCTGGGTGAAGACGCCCGCGATGTTCGGCGCGTTCCTCATCTTCCTGGGCGTGGTGACGTCCGCGGCGGTGCGCTTCTACGTGCAGCGCGTGCGCCCGCGCGTGAACCTGCGCAGCCGCGCGGAGGCCGCGCGCCAGAAGCTGCAATCGCTGGTGCCCGCCCGTCCGCTGGAGCGCGAGGCCGCCGTGGCCGCGTCGCTGCGCCGCCAGGTGGACGCGCTCCTCGCGGACATCCAGCGGCCGTTGAGCGGGCTCGTCGTTCAGGACTCCGTGCTCGCCCTCTTCGAGGCGCGCCTCCAGCTCTTCTCCCTCTGGTCCGTGCTCCTGCGGCAGCTGGAGGGGCTCAAGGGCGTGGCGCTGCTGGACGCGGAGCGCAAGCTCAAGGCGGTGGAGACGCTGCTCCAGAATGACGAGGCCACGTCCGCGGACTTCTCCGAACAAGCGCAGCTCTTGCGCACGCTCGACCTGGAGGCGGTGGCCCGCGCGGTGCTGGAGGCGCGGTTGACGGAGCTGGAGCAGCAGTCGCGGACGCTGTCCTCCCAGCGCGGGGATGACCCCGTGAGCCGCCGGCTCCAGGGGGAGCTGCCCCTGTACGTGCTGCGCGCGCGCCAGCAGCTGCCGGGGCCCGACCTGGAGGCGTCTCGCCGGCTGGTGGAGACCGCGCGCGAGGCGTTCCTCGAAATCCTCCTGACGGACCTGGAGGACGCCCTCACCGCGAAGGAGCTGCCCGGCGGCTTCACGCAGGAGGAGTGGGCGGCGCTGCGCCTGCGCGTGGGCGAGCAGCTGGCCCGGGCGCGGGCCCGCATGTCCGCCAGCGTGGACGAGGCCTACCTCTACTACCAGTCCGCGCACGCGCTGTACCTGCGCGAGCTGGTGGACAACCTGGAGGAGGCGCTGACGCAGCTCCAGGCCCAGTCCGGCGGCGGCCTGAACACCGAGTCGGACTGGCGCACCGGGGTGGACGCGCGGCTGGCGACGGCGCGCGAGCAGCTGGACAAGGGCGAAGCGAACCTGGCCTCGGCGGAGTACCGCGCCGCCCGAGAGGACTTCGCGCGCCACGTCACGCTCCCGCCGCCCCCGGTGTCCACGGGCGGCCGGCTGGCCCTGGAGTCCGTCCCCTCCGCCGTGACGCTGGACCCCTTCTCGCAGCCGGCCATGGAGTCGCCGCCGCCGCCGCCATCACCGCTGCCCGGCGGGCCCGCCACCGGGAACCTCTCCCCCCTGCCGCCGTCGTCCACGAAGGCGAGCACCGACGTGCTGGTGCACCTGGACTGGATTCCCCTGCCGCGCTCGCGGGACCTGTGGAAGGTGGAGCTCGCGGTGCTGGGGATGATGTCCATCATCGCGGTGCTGCTGGGGCTCCAGGTGTTGGACGTCTTCGCGCCCACGTGGGGCGGCTCCGGCGCGTGGATGACCGCCTTCCTCTGGGGCTTCGGCCTGCACCAGGTGGGCAACGCCACCTTCGACGGCCTGTGGGGCATGGTGTCGCGGATGGAGAAGTAGCCTCAGGCCTTCTTGCCGCGGATGGCGCGCGCCGCCAGCTTGTCCACCAGCGCGGGCGCCACCAGCTTGAGCACCTGTCCCACGCGGCCGGTGAGCGTCATCACCAGCTCCCGGTCGCGGCGCTCCATGGCACGCAGGATGAGGGCCACGCAGGTGTCCACGTCCATGGTGGGGCCCGCTTCATCGCGAGGGCTCTGTCCCAGGGGCCGGCCCTCCGGGCCCAGCGCGTGCGCGCGGATGTCCGTGGCCACGAAGCCCGGCGACACCACGAGCACGTCCGTGCCGGTGCCCAACAGTTCGATGCGCAGCGAATCGAAGAAGCCCTGCATGGCGTGCTTGCTGGCGGCGTAGCCGGTGCGCATGGGCACGCCCGTCTTGCCCGTCAGCGACGACACGGCGACGAGCAATCCCTTGCGAGCCTTCACATACGGCAGCGCGTGGAAGGTGCAGTGCACCGCGCCCAGGTAGTTGATGCGCATGAGGCGCTCGTAGAGGCCCAGGTCCGTCACGTCCTCGAAGCGCGAGTGCATGGTGATGCCCGCGTTGTTGACGAGCACGTCCACGCCGCCGAACGCCTCCACCGTGCGCTCCACCAGCCGGCGGCACGCCTCCGGGTCGCCCACGTCGGTGGGCACCGCCAGCGCCTTGCCGCCCGCGGCCTCGCACTTCGCCTTCACGCGCTCCAGCGCCTGGGCATCCCGCGCCGCCAGCGCCACGTTCGCGCCCCGGCCGGCCAGGGCCACCGCCAGCGCCTCGCCGATGCCCGCGGAGGCACCGGTGACAATCACGGTCTTTGCTTGCATGGCCCCATCCTCTCAGGGGCGCGGCGCTTCAGCCATGGCCTCCCGCGAACCGCTCCGCGAAGTGCAATCCGCCAATGAGCAGCAGCCCACACAGGAAGCCCACCAGGCGCTGGCGTGAGTCCGGGCCCCGGCGCAGCTCCGGCAACAGGTCCACCGCGCCGATGTAGAGGAACGAGCCTCCGGCGATGGCCAGCACGGTGCCCTGGAGCGAGGGCAGATACCGCGTGCCCAGCAGCACGCCCGCCGCGCCCACCGCGGCGGTGAGCTGCACCGCGGCCAGCGCGACCAGCGACCGCGCGCGGGTCCAGCCCGCGGCGCGCAGGAGCGCGTAGTCGCCCACCTCCTGCGGCAGCTCGTGGACGATGACCGCGAACGCGGTGGCGAAGCCCGCCTCCGGCGACACGAGGAAGGCCGCCGCGACCGCCGCGCCGTCCCCCACGTTGTGCAGCGCATCCGACGCGAGCAGCGCGCTGGGGAGCGTGGGCGAGCCCCGGTGCGCGGGCTGTCCGTGCGAGTGTCCGGCGGCGGCCTCCGCGTCATGGTGGTGATGGCCCAGCGCCCACTCCAGGAGCGCCAGCGCGACGAAGCTGGCGAAGGCCCACGCGAAGGCCGCGTCGCCCTGGGCCTTCACCGCCTCCGGCAGCACCTCCAGGAACACCGCGCTCAGGAGCGTGCCGGCGGCGAAGGCCACCAGCGAGGGCAGCCGCCGTTGCAGCCAGGGCTCGGACAGCACCCCGCCCGCGAGCCCGGCCAGGCCGTCCAGCCCCACCGCGATGAAGACGAGCAGGACGGTCTGGGTATCCATCAGGGGGCCATCAGCCACGCGAGCACTTCTTGGGGATTGTCCACGTGCACGAAGTGGCCGGCGTCCGGGAGGACGGCCACGGGGCAGCCACCTTCCTCCAGGCGCCGGGCGCTCTCCTCGGACACGTACCGGCTGCGACCGCCGCGGATGCAGCGCAGGGGCGGGTGCACGGGGCGCTCCACCGCAGGCCACAGGTCCTGGCCGTTGACGCGGCGGTGCAACTGGAGGAGCGCGTCGCGGTCGAAGCGCCAGCGCACGCCGTCACCGTCGGGCGTGAGGTTCATGAGGAGCCAGTCCGACAGCGCCTCCGACAGGCCGTTGCCCGTGAGGTTCGCGCGCAGGTCCTTGCGGCTGTCGGCGCGCGGCGGGGCCTTCAGGAGGATGTCCAGGACATAGCCGCTGTCCGACAGGTTCAGCGGCACGGGCCCGGGCGCGATGTCGAGCAGCGCCACGCTGCGCACGCGCTCGGAGGACTCCAGGCTCGCGGCCAGGGACACGCGGCCGCCCAGCGAGTGGCCCACCCAGTCCACGGCGCCGGTGAAGCCCTGCGCGTCGAGCGTGGCCACCACGTCGCGCGCGAGCGTGGTCAGGTCCGCTTCCGGAGGCAGGGCCGGGGACGTGCCGTGGCCGGTGAGGTCGGGCAGGAGGATGCGGCGGCGCGGATCCGCCTTCGTCCACGCGACGGCCAGCGAGCGCAGGTTGCGGCCCGTCCCGAGGAAGCCGTGCAACATCACCGTGAGCACGTCACCCGTGCCCACCTGAAAACTTTCGAGCATCACGCCACCGCCGTCTCGTGCCGCATGCCTTGACCTGGGGGCACGCCTGCCGCTTCATACCGCGAACCCCCCTTTCGTCGAGGTGAACCCGATGGCATCCGTCTCCTGGTTGTTGCTGGCGCTCGGCGCCAACCCCGTCGCCGCTCCGGCCGCGGCCCAGGCTCCGGCCGACCCCAAGGTCGCGGTGGCCACGGTGCTGGACGACTGGCACCGCGCGGCGGCGGTGGCCAACGAGCCGCGCTACTTCTCCTTCTTCACGCCGGACGCGGTCTTCATGGGCACGGACGGCGAGGAGCGCTGGACGGTGGAGCAGTTCCGCGCGTGGTCGAAGCCCTACTTCTCCAAGGGCAAGGCGTGGTCCTTCAAGTCGGTGTCCCGCAACGTGTTCCTCTCCAAGGACGGCCAGGTCGCCTGGTTCGACGAGGCGCTGGACACGCCCAACCTGGGCCCCGCGCGCGGCAGCGGCGTGCTGGTGAAGGACGCGGCCGGCTGGAAGATCGCCCAGTACAACCTCTCCGTCCCCATCCCCAATGACTTGATGGGCGAGGTGACGAACCGCATCGCCACGTACTCCAAGGTCAAGGCAGCCACACCGCCAGCGCCGGCGAGCAAGCCCGCGCCGAAGCCCTGACGCATGCCTTCCTGCGTCATGGTCCGGATCCATGACAGAACCATGACAAACGCATGGAGGAGCTGAGGCCCTCCGCCATTTCCTACGCTGTACGTTGGGGTCGTTCGCCAATCCGCACCGGAGGCCCCAACGCATGCGTGTCATCACCCCCGACCTTCTCGTCGCGGCCGTGACGGAACTCTCCCGGGGATCGAAGCTGGTCCGACTGAAGGACGTGCAGGCGTGGTGTGAGTGGAACGGCGTGGATGCTCAGGGCGACGGCCTGCGGAACCAGGCGCTCTGGGAAGCGGAGCGCGCCGAGGCCCAGGGCCAGCGCCGGCTGCTGAAGTTCAAGAGCGGCGAGTGCAAGCAGTCCCGGCTGGGCTGGGCGCTCATCCCCCACGGGACCAAGGCGCGCGAGCTGGCCACGGACCTGCGCTGGTGTGAACAGTCATGGAACGGCATGGACTGGGAGTGGGTGGGCGGAGTCGCGCCCGTCCCCGAGCGCCGCCCCAACCGCGTGCGGAACGAGGAGCAGGCGCCCGCCTCACCGTGAGTCCCTGCGCCCTTCGCGCGCAGGGCGCGATATCCTGGCAAGGCGGTAGAAGCCCCCAAACCAGGAGAGCTGCATGCGAGCTGCGATCGTTGCCGGACTGTGGGTGGTGGGACTGCTGGCGGGCTGTGGCGGCCCCGGCACGGAGGAGGGCCTGGACCTCCAGTCGTCGGAGCAGGCGTTGGATCCCGTCGAGGCGTGCCTGGAGGCCTGCAGCGTGAACCTGAGCCGGTGCCTGCAGAACGCCACCACGCAGGCGCAGATCGACCGGTGTGAGCTGATCGGCGAGAGCTGCCCGCGCAAGTGCGGCGTGGGCGGCGAGTAGGGACACGCCGTCCCGGTGCTGGACTCGGGCGCCGCCGTGGCGTTGTGAGCCATGACCACGGCCCTTTCCTCATTGGGGTTGCGGCCCCTGTCTCGCGCCTCCACTCATCCCTTCCTGGGGCGGATCCGCGAGGGCGTTCCGTCCACACCGGAAGGCGGGGCCGAAATCCTCCTCGTTCGTGAGCCCAGGGGAGGCTGCCTCCGGGCTTCCGCGCATACCTGCTGGCGCGCCGTCTCCGGACGTGAACGTTCCGGGCGCCTACGCGCTGCTTCCTGGCTTTCTTCCGCTCGCGAAAGGGGACGTGGTGCGGGTGGAGCCCTCCAGCGGACGGTTGTTCGCGCTCTACCGGAGGGCCTCTCCGTCCAACAGTCTGCTGGTCACGGATCGCTGTGACAACTACTGCCTGATGTGCTCATAGCCCCCGCGCAAGCACGATGATTCCTGGCTGCTGGAGTTCATCCCGATCACCTCCCCGGAGACGCAGGAACTGGGCATCACCGAAGGTGAGCCCGCGCTGTTGAGAGAGAGGCTGCTACTGCTCGTGGAGTAGCTGAAGACACACCTGCCGGGAACGGCGGTGCACATGCTCTCCACTGGAAGGCGCTTCTTGGAGGAGGGCTTTGCTCAGGGACTGGGGCGGCTGAGGCATCCGGAGCTGATGGTGGGCATCCTGCTGTACTCCGACCTGCCCGAGGAGCATGACCACGTCGTTCAGGCGAGGGGCGCGTACGATGAGACCGTCCGAGGCATCCTGAACCAGAAGCGGGCGGGCGTCCGGGTGGAGCTCCGGGCGTCATCCATGCTTTCATCCACGAGCGCCTTCCAAAGCTGGCGCGCTTCCTCGCCCGGAACCTGCTCTTCGTGGAGCACGTCGCGCTGATGGGGCTGGAGTTGATGGGCTTCGCGAAGACGAACCTTCCAAAGCTCTGGGTGGATCCCCTCGACTACCAGGAGCCTCTCCGCGCGGCGGTGTGGGTCCTGGACCGCGCGGGCGTCAACACCTCCCTCTACAACCAACCGCTCTGCGTGCTCCCCACGGACCTCCATCCTTTCGCGCGCAAGAGCATCTCCGACTGGAAGAACGTCTACTTCCGCGAGTGCGAGGGCTGCATCCTGAGAGAGGCCTATGGCGGGTTCTTCGCGTTCTCGGCGCTGAAGCGCAGCCGGAGCATCGCGCCCGTGCGCCCATGACATGCCAGCCCGGACCTACCGGGACTTGGGCTTGGGCTGCGGTGAGGGTTCTGGCGCCGGCTTCGAGTCGTCTCCGACGACCGCCGCCACCGCGAACACCACCAGCCCCACGAAGCCTGCGAGCGCAAGCAGTTCCCCCCAACTGGAGGACGACTTGGGCTGGTCGGTCACTACCGCAGCGGCCCTCTGCGCCCGCTTCATCGCTTCCTGGACCCGGGCGTCGAGCTGCTGGACGTCGAGCCTGAACACCTGGGCAATCAGGCCGAAGTGGTACACATCCGGCTGCTTCCCGCTCTCGATCTTCGACAGCATGGATTGGGAGATGCCCAGCCGCTGGGCCAGCTCCGCCTGGGTCATGTTCCCGTGCTGCTTCCGGAGCTGGGCAATCACCTGTCCCAGCACCAGGCCATAGGCCTCGCCCTCCTTGGAGTCCGGTCCGCCGGGGACGTTGTGCGCGCGCGTCATGACCCCTCGTTCATAAACCGCGTCCCCGGGCACTTCCAGGTCAAAGGAATTGGCCCGGCGCGTTGGAATAAAATTCTGATGTCAGCTTGCCAGCACTGTTTCGTGGGTTATCTCAGAGAACGCTCGTATGCCGGCTTGGTGGGTCACCCGCCAAGCAACCCCCCGGCAGGAAGCGCTTGGGAGAAAAAACCTATGAAAATTCAAGGACGTATCACGACACTGGAAGAGCTCACGGGGGGCGGCCTGGGCACGCTCCTGAAGTGCAGGGACGAGGCGGGACAGATGTTCGTCGCCAAGTTTCCGAAGGACGCGTCGCCGGAGAACCAGCAGCTCATCGACGGCGAGACCCGGCGGCTCCAGCGGCACCAGGGCCGCTATGTCGTGAAGTTCCTGCAGCCCGTTTCCCACCAGGACGGGCGCCGGGGCTTCGCGATGGAGCTGATGGATGGGGACCTGACGGCCCTGGTCCATCAACGGCTGTCCGTGGAGCGGGTGTTGGGCTACCTGTTCACGGTGGTCCAGGGCCTGGAGGAGATCCATGGCTCCGCGCAGGGGGCGTTCCACGGCGATCTCAAGACCGGGAACATCCTGCACAAGGGTGGGGTCGCGAAGCTCGCGGACTTCGGCCTTGCCCGCGGTGGGCGGGGACAGACGGTCATGCTGGGCAACCATCACGGCGGCACTCCGGGCTACATGCCTCCGGAGGGGATTGCGTCCGCATTCGGCGACATCTACTCCTTGGGCGCTGTGGCGTTCGCGCTCCTGGTGGGCCGGGAGCCCCGGCCCGGTGAAGTCTTGCGGATCGAGGTTCCGGGAAACCCCGATTTGGCGCACCTCATCAACCAGATGCTCTCCCGAGAGATTGCGCTACGGCCCAACATCAAACAGGTCCGGATGCGGATTGAATCACTGCGGGCCCGGGCGTCGGCTCCGATTCCAGTCCAGCACTTCCTTCCGAAGCGGAACGTGCCCTGGACCCTGCCCGCTCCGCCTCCGTCTCCAGCCCCCGCTCCGGCGTCGTCGTCCGGGGTGGGCTTCCTCGCGTTCGCCGTGGCCGCGGTCGTGGGCATCGGACTCCTCGCGGCGGCGAGCAAGGACTGACCATGGCGGAATCGCGCGCGCATCAGCGGGCGAAGTTCCGCTCCGCGGGCTTCGGTGGCCAGGTCGAAGTCCCGCTGCCCAGCGGTAAGCGGCTGGATGCCCTGTCGTGGAACGGCGTCTGGGCAACAGAGGTGGAGACGTCCGGTTCCTTCCCGCGACTCTGGCTCGCGGTGGAGCGACTTCAGGAGAGTGGAGCTCCGCAGCGGGTGCTGCGGGTTCCCCAGCGTTTCATGCCCCTCGCGGCCGCCGTGCTCCGGCGCAGGGGCGTCTCCGCCTGGGTGCGGAACATGCACGGGTCGAAGGGGTTCTTCGTCGGTGCCTGAGCGGGTGGCGCGGCGCTCCGGGAGCCATGCTCCTGGAGCGCCGTGCAATGCACCTGCTTCAGACCGCGTCCTGGATGTTGTTCAGGTACGTGTCGATGCCGTGCTTGCCATCCAGGGCGAAGACCTCGCCGTTCCCGGGGGAGTCGAAGGTGTGGATGGTGGCGCCCTCCGGGTACTGGATGGACGGGCCGCCGTTGAGGATGCCGATGCCGGGGAAGAGGCCGGACGCGATGCCGCTGACGATGTCCGTCACCGGGTTGAACGCGTGCGTGCCCAGCCACGTGGGCACGGGGTCCTGCTTGTTCACGTAGAAGGTGTACTTGGGCCCGTCCGGGAACGTCTTGCCCGCGCCCGCGAAGGTGGAGACGTTGATGTTCCCGAGCAGCGCCTCGCGCTTGTCACGGTTGCCGTCGCCGAAGATGGGCAGGTTTCCCCAGAAGCCGCCCATGTCGTCCTTGATGCGGTTGTCCACCTCGCGCAGCGCGCTCGACACGATGGCGCCACCCTGGCTGTAGCCGGTGACGTTGACCTTCTTGCCGGCCTGCAAGTCCCGGTAGATGGCGTCCGCCAGCGTCTGGGCCGCCTTGTTGTCACCGAGGCCCAGCCGGTCCAGGCCCGTCTGCGTCACGTCCGCGGGCAGTCCCTCCGTGGCGTTGTAGATGGGCACCACGTTGGTGCCCGACTCGTTCGCCAGCTTCTGGGCCTCGCCCGTGGCGTTCCCGTCTCCCTGCGGCTGCGTGAGGATGCCGTTGACGTGGTACGTCGTCGGCGTCGGGGAGGCGATGGGCTTCTCCGGCTTGAACGGCGGCACCTCCGAGACGGAGAACTTGTCCGGCGGATAGGCATAGCCGTCCGAGCCCAGGTACATGCCGTCGTAGGTCTTCGGATCCGCGTTCGAGTCGATCTTCAGCGCGCCGCGAGCCACCTTCGTCGCGTCATCCAGCTGCACCGTGCCGGCCTGGACCGTGCCCGTGTTGGACTGGATGGGCGGCAGGTTCGCGTTGCCCGGGGTGGAGGACTGGGCGCGCTTCGCCTCGAAGACGTCCTTGGCCGCCAGCGGACGGGCGAGCGCGTTCTTCGCCACGGGGCCGGACTGTTCCTCCACGGCGCGCGGCGTCACCTGCCGGACTCCGCCTCTTCCCACTCCGTCGATGGACATGTCCCGGCCCTTCCGTGCTCGTGGTTCGAGGAGGTTATCGGGAGCTGAGAAGAAGAGTTGTCCCGGTCAGGGCAGAACGCTGACGTGGATGCCCGGCGTGCGGCGCTCGCTCGCGCGCTCCACCACGCGGCCCAGGCGCAGCAGCAGGTGCTCCTCGTAGGGGCGCCCCATGAGGTGCACGCCCACGGGCAGGCCCGCGCGGTCGAAGCCCGCGGGCACGGAGAGGGCAGGGCAGCCGGTGAGGTTCGCCAGGCGGATGAAGCGCATCAGCGCGTCCACCACCGGCAGGTTCGACTCTCCGGCGGGGAGCGTCGCCTCGGGGATGGCGGGCGCGGTGCTGGCCGTCGTCGGCGTGACGATGACGTCCACGTCCGCCATGAGCGCCAGCAGCTCGCGGGTCAGCCGGTGCCGGTGCCGCAGCGCGTGGATGAGGTCCGTGGCCTTGAAGTGACGCCCCAGCGCCAGGTTGGTGCGCGAGTCGAGACCGAACACGGACGCGCGGGCCTTCAGCTGCGGCAGCATCGCCTCCGCCATCTCGCTCAGGATGATGCAGCTGTGCGTCCAGAGAATCGTGTTCAGGTCCGGCGCGGGCAGCTCCACCACCGTGGCGCCCGCGTCGGTGAGGGCGCGCACGGCCTCGCGACAGCGAGCCACCACGTCCGGATCCGCGTCTTCGAAATAAGGCGTGCAGAGTCCCAGGCGGATGCCCTTCAACGCGCCGTCTTCAAAGCCAGACAGGTGATGCGGAGGCTGCTGCCGGGCGACGACGTCATGTCCGTCCGGTCCGGCCACGATGGCATACGCCGCCGCGACATCGTCGACGGTGAGGCCCAGGGGGCCCACGTGCGCCACGTTCCAGCACAGCGGGGGCACGCCCGTCTCCGGGATGCGGCCCCAGGTGGCCTTGAGGCCGACGATGCCGCACAGCGCGGCGGGGATGCGGATGGAGCCTCCGCCGTCCGCGCCAATGCTCACCGGGCACAGGCCCGCCGCCACCACGGCCCCGGAGCCGCTGGAGCTGCCGCCAGTGATGTGGCCCCGGTTCCACGGGTTGCGCGCGGCGCCGTGGTGGGGGTTCAGCCCGATGGGGTTGATGCCAATCTCCTGCATGTTGGCCTTGCCCAGGATGACCGCGCCCGCGGCCTTCAACCGGGCTGCGACGGTGGAGTCGGTCCGGGCCGGCTCGGTGCGGAACGTGGTGCCCAGCGTCGTGGGGAAGCCCGCCAGGTCCAGCTCGTCCTTGATGACGACGGGCACCCCGTCGAACACGCTCAAGGGCGAGCCCGCGCGCAGCCGCTCCGCGGAGGCCTCCGCCGCCCGCAGCACCTCCTCCGGCTTGCGAGCGATGAAGAGCCCCAGGCGGTCCGCGCCGACGTCCAGCCGTTCAATCGCCTCGTGGACCTTGCGCGCCACGGCCACCGGATCCGTGCTCCCGTCCCGGTAGGCGCGAGCGAAGGCCGCGACCGTCTCCCGCTTCGGCGTCACGGGCGACGCGGCGACGGCGCGCGCGGCCTGTTCCACCGG
This sequence comes from Corallococcus sp. CA049B, assembly GCF_003611685.1. Lineage (NCBI taxonomy): Bacteria > Pseudomonadati > Myxococcota > Myxococcia > Myxococcales > Myxococcaceae > Corallococcus > Corallococcus sp. CA049B. The sequence goes on from NZ_RAWC01000068.1 coordinate 29,789, forward strand.
TGTCTGTGTTTCAGCGGGAGGCGCTCCCGGGGGCAGCGGATACTGGATGGGCGGAGCATCGCCAGCGGACAGCTCGCGCCACTGTTCGATGCCGCTGTCCCGCATCAACTTCTCCACCAGGGCCGGGCCCACGGCGCCCCGCTCCAGCGTGTTGACCATGGCCTTGAGGGCCATGCCGGAGAGTCGCGGAGCCTTCACCGGAGCGCGTCGGTAGGTCATGGGACGCAGCCTAGCGCGAGGCCGTTTCGACACGATGAGCGAAGACGGGCCCGCGAAGCTGAGCGGCTCCGCCGTCATCCGGCGGCCCAGAGGGCGCGTGATACATTCCGCGGTGTCATGAGCCCGCGCCGCCGGATTCCCTCCCTCGTCTTGTGTCTGTTGGCGGCCGTCACCGGCTGCAAGAAGGAGGCGCCGGCCGCGCCTTCCAAGCCTGGCATCGGTCTGGTGCTGGGGCTGGGAGGCCGGGGCGACCACGCCTTCAACGACTCCGCCCTGCGCGGACTGGAGCTGTGGGCCGGGGGCGTGAAGTACGAGAATGCCGGCTACCAGGAGGCCACCGCGTCCGAGCGCAAGGACTCGCTGGCCCCGGACGTCGCCGCCCGCGGATGGGGGATGACTCCGCTGGGCATCACGCCGGTGGTCCTCCAGAGCCGCGTGGCGGAGGACTACGAGCCGAACCTCCAACTGCTCGCGGAGCAGCGCGTGTCGCTGGCGATGGGCGTGGGCTTCATGCTGGAGAACGCCGTGGAGACGGTGGCCCGGCGCAATCCCTCGCTGCCCTTCCTGCTGGTGGACAGCCCGCTCCTGGACGCGCAGGGCCGGGTCATCACGCTGCCCAACGTGCGCACGGTGGTGTTCCGCGAGGAGGAGGGCTGCTTCCTCGCGGGCGCCCTGGCCGGGCTCGTCACGAAGACGGGCCGGGTGGGCATGGTGGGCGGGATGAAGATTCCCCTGGTGCAGCGCTACGAGGCCGGCTTCCGGGCCGGCGTGGCCGCGACGAACCCGAACGCCACGGTGCTGGTGAACTACACCGGCAGCTTCACGGACTTCGCCCTGGGCAAGCAGGTGGGGCAGGACCTGCTGCTCAAGAACACGGACGTCGTCTTCGCGGCGGCGGGCGTGGACGGCCTGGGCGCCATCCAGGCCGTGAAGGAGGCGCGCGAAGCCGGCAAGGCCGTGTCTGTGATTGGCGTGGACTCGGACCCGTCCCACCTGGCGCCGGAGGCGGTGCTGTCCGCCGTCGTGAAGCACGTGGACCTGGTGGTCTACGAGGCCATCCGCGAGCAGCGCCAGGGGCGCTTCCAGGGCGGCAATGTCTCGCTCGGGTTGAAGGAGGGAGGCATGGGGCTGGCGCCCGTGCGCCTGGACTTCCCGGGCAAGGCGGAGGCGCTGCGCACGGTGGACGCGCTCCGGGCCCGCATCATCTCCGGGGAGCTGAAGGTGCCCACGCAGCCCGGCGCCGCGCAGGCGGCGGAGGCGCGGTAGACGGCTAGAAGGGCGGCCCGAGAGTCTCCACCTTCAGCTGGCCCTCGTTGATGGCCACGCTGAGCCGGCGCAGCAGGTCCATCTGTTGCTGTTGCGTGAGCAAGGGCACGGATGCCGACAGCTCTCGCGCCTGGGCATCTCCCCATCGGCGTGCGGAGAGTGCCCGCTCCACCACCTCGTTGCCGCGGGCCCAGGCCTCGGCGTTCCGCGTGTCTGGCGGGGGGGACTCCTGGGGGGCCGGGTCCTCCCGGGGCGAGGCATGGGGCGCCTGGGCCTGAAGCGCGCGGGTCACGGCCTGCTCGATGCGCGCGTCCAGGTCCGTGGGCAGCGCGGGCGCTGGAGTGGGCGCACCGGACAGCGCCACGGCGGGAACCTGGCGCTGCGCGAGCAATTGGTCGAGTCGCCCCTCCATCCGCTCCAACCGGGTCCCGAGCTCCCGGTGGCTGTCGGAGGCGCGCTGGCCCTGCACGAAGAGGGCGAGCCCCGCGCCGAAGAACATCAGGTTGAGCACGACGAGCGTGCGGCTGAGTGGAATCATGGCGCGGGGTGCCTTCAACGCGAGCGGCTCAGGGGCCCTTGGTCTCGAAGTGAGAACCGGTGGCGACGAAGATGAACGTGCACATCCCCGCGCTGTCGTAGAGAACCTCCAGGCGCGAGTCCGAGTTCAGCGAGCGGATCGTCGCGAGCATGCCGGCATCCGTGGTCGCGCAGCTCAGGGTGACGCCAGCGGCATCCCTCGCGTGGCACCAGCCGACCCCCGACCCGGTGGACGCACACCACAGGTACGACAAGCTGTCCGAGCCGTTGCGGGCCGTCCCCAGGTTTCCGCTGAAACGGCGGGCCGTGGCGTCAAGGGAGACCGAAGAGCTGAACCGCTCGCCGGCGAAGCTGATGGCGGAGAGACCCATCGCGATACACAGACCCCACATCATTCCCGTCTTCTTCATGCGGACTCCTGCTCTCTGTTGGATAGGCGGTTGTTCCTGGGTGCTCCAGGAGCGCGGGGTTCTATGCCATCAGGTGGAAGGGTCCAGTTTTCGCGGAGCGCTGTGTCTCGTCTCAGTGAACCATTCGGGGAGCGGGCGAGTGGCTCCACTCAGCCGCGCCACCGCGTCCTCCAGCGCGTCCTGGTTGGCCCAGACGATGTCCGCGTCGCCGTGCTTTCCCACCAGGTCCAGGATGAAGTGGCAGAAGAGGCCGCCGTCGCGCGCGGCGGCGAAGCCATACGAACGGCACGCCAGCGGCCGGTGCGCGTAGACGCGGCACGCCCCCGTCTCCAGGTTCAGCAGCGGGCAGGTGTACGGGCGGGCCTCCTGCCGGGCCAGGGCGTCGGCGCGGGCGTGGATCTCCTCCAGCACTTCTGCGGAGAGCTGCTGGAGTCCTTCTTCCAGGTAGCTCCACTCCAGCTGCGTGAGCGGGAGCGGCGCGGCCAGGTGGCGGCAGCAGTGATCACATCCTCTTCGGCAGGGCCACCAGTCATGGGAGCCGGAGATGTCCGCCGTGCGCGCCTCCACGCGTGCGTAGACGGCCTCCAGCGCGCGGCGCGCTTCGTCTGACGTGCTCATCGGAGCGACTTATCTATCGCTCCTCCGGTACCGGCGCATCCGTCCTACGGGAGCGCTACGTCCCGGCGGTCCAGCCGCCGTCGATGTCGATGACCTGACCGGTGGCGTACGCGCACGTGGCGAGGAAGTACGCCGCGTCCGCCATGTCGCGCACGGTGCCCGGCTTCTTGAGGGGCACCTTGCTCACGAGCGCGTCTAGGAACGCGCCCACCTGCTCCGGCGGGACACCCCAGTCGATGGCGGTGTCGCGCGTGAGGCCAGGGGACAGGACGTTGACGCGGATGCCCTTGGGCGCCAGCTCCACGGACAGCGAGCGGCCCATGGCGTTGACCGCGCCGCACAGGCCCGCGCCGCCCGAGTAGTTCACCAGGGCCGTGTGGCCCGCGATGCCGGAGCACAGGATGATGGCGCTGCCCGGGGCCATCTTCGGCACCGCGTAGTGGCAGGCGGAGAGCTGGCCGAAGAAGCGGTCGTTGAAGAGGGCCCGCCACGACTGCGAGGGCACGCTGTCCACCGCGCCGAACACGGCCCCACCCGCGCACGTCACCAGCAGGTCCACGCGCGGCACGGAGTCGATGAGCCGCTTCACCTGCGCGTCATCGCCTACGTCGGTGACGACGCCCCGGGCGCCCCGGCCAATCCTCGCCGCCGCGTCCTCCAGGCGCTGCTGCCGGCGTCCGGCGATGACCACCTCCGCGCCCTCGCTGGCGAAGCGCTCCGCGATGGCGAAGCCAATGCCCGTGCTCCCGCCCGTGACGACCGCGATCTTCCCGTCCAATGCGCCCATGTGTGTGCCTCCCTGGATAGGCATACGAATGGCACAGGCACGGCTGGCAAGGCCATGCGGCGGAAGGGCATCATTCCCACCGCTCCTCGCGGACGCGCTTGCTGGCGCGCCTCACACCATGGAACGAAGTGCCCCGTGTTCATCCTCCTGCGCGCCCTGGGCCTCTTCGTTCTGACCGCCGTGGCCGAAGTGGTGGGGTGCTACCTGCCCTACCTCTGGCTTCGCGAGGGCAGATCTCCGCTGCTCCTCGTTCCCGCGGCCGTGAGCCTCGCCGCCTTCGCGTGGCTCTTGACGCTCCACCCCACGGGCGCCGCGAGGACCTATGCCGCTTATGGAGGCGTCTACATCGCGGTGGCCCTGGCATGGCTGTGGGCCGTGGAGGGGGAGCGGCCCAGCACCTGGGACATCGTGGGGACCCTGGTGGCTCTGACTGGAATGGCGATCATCGTTCTGGCGCCTCGCAGGTAGTCCTGCGCCAGGGCCTCCAGGAGCCGTGCCGGTCGCCCGTGGCCCGGGTGCGCGACACCCCCGGACCGGGGTAGACACACGGCATGTCCGCCCTGCTCGACAGCGGCGTGCGCCAGGGCGCGGAGGTTCGCTGCCCCGGGTGCATCCGCTTCATCCCTGCTGATGCCGCGTGCCCGCACTGCCTCTGTGGTGCCATCCCGCTGGAGCGCTATGGCTCCGCGCGGGCGTTGGTGAAGTCCGGCGTGGACCGCTTCGCCCTGGCGGCCCGCACCGCCGCGCTGGAGCCCGCCCAGGTGGCGGTGCTGGAGGCGCGCTACGCACGGCAGTGGGGCGCGGTGCAGCGCCTCTCCGAGGACGCCCGGCGCATCGAGCCCCTCCTCATCCAGCGCGGCTTCGTGCGGGAGCTGGAGGACTCGTGGGCGGTGATTCTTCCCATCGAGGATGCGGCCCTGGAGGAGATGCTCGCGCCCTTCAGCCCCATGCCGGACTCGGTGGAGTGGCTGGCGAGCAGGTCTCCGGATCCGACCCTGCGCCTCCTGGGCGCGCTCGCCTGTGTGCACCAGGGCGTCTGGTCGAAGGAGGCGCGCTTCTCCGTGAGCAACCAGGTGCTGCACGGGGAGGGCCGCGTGGCGGTGGAGGCCATGCTCGCGATGACGCGCTGGCGCAACGGCCTCAATCCTCGGCTCAGCTCCGAGGAGCGCGAGCGGATCCGGACGCTCGCACTGGGCGTGCTCCATGTGCCGGAGTTGTCCGCGCGCGCGGCGGTCGCCTGGACGCGGGCCTCGCATGAGCCGACACCCGCGAACGTCACCGAAGCGCTGCACCGGGGCCTGTATGGCTCCGACCCGGAGGTCCGCTTCGAGTGCGCGCTGTGCCTTCGCGACGAGATGGAGGTCTCCCAGGCGCTGGACTCCTCCGACGCGGACGTCGCCGCCTTCGCGCGGCGCGCCCTGAGCCAGTGGGGCTCGCGGCGGCTGCTCGCGCGCCTGCAGCGGGACGGGGACGCGGCCTTCGCCAAGGAGGTCCTCCGCGAACTCCCCACCCCTCCGCCCGAGGGCGCGCTGGAGGCGCTGCTCACCGTGTCGCTGCGCACGGTCGGGTCTCTCGCGGACGAGCTGCTCTCCTTCGCGAAGCGGCGCCCCTTCCGCGAATGGGGGCTGGAGGACCAGCGGCGCTGGGCCCGCTGGGCGCGCTCGGTATTGAGCGACCTGCCCGCGGAGACCGCGCTCGACTTCTTCAGCTGGGCCGCCACGCCTCCCCGCGACGACCCCGAGCCTCCCGAGGAAGAGGAGTCCGAGGCGATGTGGGCCTTCCTGGAGGAGACCGTGCACGCCATCGACCGGGGCACGACGAAGGACCGCACCGCGTGCTTCGGCGACTCCGCGTTCGCGCGCTTCCTCCACCATTCGGGCGTGGACGAGCAGCGGCGGCTGAACGACTGGGCCCGCGACCCGAACAGCGGCGAGGCCCTGCTGGAAGCATTGCTCATGTTCCCCTCCAGGGCCCGGAACCTGAGCCTCGCTCCGGAGAACCCGCGCACGGAGAAGCACCCGGACCCCGGTCACTCTGGCCGGCTGCTGATGGCCGTCTGGGAAGGGCCGGGCCAGCACCTGCTGGTGACGCCGCTGTCTCGCGTGGTGCGCTCCTGGCGCTCGCTCACCGGAAGCGAGCTGTACGTCGAAGCCGTGTGGCGCCGCTTCCAATCCCATCCCGCCGAGCGCGCGGCCCTGCTCACCGCCTTCGCGGCCTGGCGCGACCGCCTGTGGGAGCACCAGTGCGAAGTGGAGCCGGACGCGCTGGTGCGCTTCCAGGCCTGGTGGCGCGTGGACCCGGAAGGGCTCTACCGCCAGACGGAGCAGCTGCTGGAGCGCGTCCCGGCGGAGGCGCTGCCCAGGAGGTTGCGCGCCCTCTGGGACGCGGCGGAGGAGGGGGTGGGCACGCGCCCGCGCACGGCGTCCCTCTCCGTGTCGAGGGGCGCCATGGCGCTGCGCAACGGGCTGGAGTCGCGCGACGCCAGCATCCGCGACGTCCTGGACGCGGAGCTGGAGCACTTCGAGTCGTGGCTCCCCGCCTTCGAAGAGCGCGTGCGCGCCACGCCGTCCCCGCAGGAGGAGTCCAACATCCACCACGACTTCCTGGACGACACGCACAACGCGCTGCGGATGATGCGCGAGCGCCGTGAGCGCAGGCGTGAGGACCAGGAGCGTGAGCGCCAGCGCGAAATCGACCGCCAGGTGGCCGAGTCCCGCCGCCGCGACCAGGAGCGCCAGTTGGAGGTGCGGCGCCGCGAGGCCGAAGCGCTCCGGGCCCGGCAGGCCGCGGAGCGCGAACAGCAGGAGACGCTCTCCCGCGTGAACGCGCAGCGCCTGCTGGTGACGCTCCAGCCGCGCGTGCCGCTGAAGGACGTGGACCGCGAGGTGCTCTTCCCGGAGTCGGCCTTCCCCACGCTCGTGGACTACGCGCGGATGATCAAGGCGATGCAGCAGGGCGGGGACGTGATGAAGCTCTTCGAGACCCTGGGGCTCACGCCCGCCACCTGGGCCGCGCAGGCCACCGCCTGGGGGCAGGTGATGGTGGGCCGCATGGACCTGGGCATGCGCTTCGGGGAGCTGCTGACGGCGCCCTGGGAGTGACGTCCCCGGGCGCCTGGGGTGGGGGCGTTACCGCGCGCTACTGCGCGGTGGCGCCGCCGTCGAGGACCATCTCCGCGCCGGTCATCAGCTTGGACTCGTCCGACGCCAGGTAGACGACGGCGTTGGCCACGTCGTCCGGCTCGCCGAAGCGGCCCGCGGGGATGCCCTTGAGCATGCGCGCGCGCGTCTTCTCCGCCTGGCCACCGGCCTGGGCCAGCGCCTCCACCATGGCGGTCTCCACGTAGCCGGGGTGGATGGAGTTGCAGCGGATGCCGTAGCCCTTGTACGCGCAGTGCAGCGCAATGGACTTGGACAGCATGCGCACGGCGGCCTTGCTGGAGCAGTACGCGGGGAACTGCGGCACGCCCACGAGCCCCGCGATGGAGGAGATGTTGATGATGGAGCCCTTGGACCCGCACTCCTTCATCACGCGGATGCCGTGCTTGCAGCCCAGGAACACGCCGTCCAGGTTGACCGAGTGCACGAACCTCCACTCGTCCAGGGACATCTCCTCCACGTCCTTCACGATGCCCATGCCGGCGTTGTTCACGAGCACGTCCAGCCGCCCGAACTTCTCCACCGTGCGCGCCAGCGCGCTCACCCACTGGTCCTCGCGGGTGACGTCCAGCGGGAGGAACAGGCCGGCGTCTCCCAGCTCCTCCGCCACCGCGCGGGCCTCGCCCTCGCGCCGGTCGGTGACCACCACCTTCGCGCCCTCGCGCGCGAGCATCCGGGCGGACGCGGCGCCCAGGCCCCCCGCGCCGCCGGTCACCAGGGCCACCTTGCCTTCGACTCGCTTCATGGTCGTCGTTCCTTCATGTGAGCGGCGGGGGCTTCACGCCGCGGGGTTGGGGGTGAGCAGGATCTTCCCGTTGCGGCCCGGCTCCAGCGCGCGCTTCACCGCGTCCTGGATGCGCTCCAGCGGATAGGTGCCGTCCACGGGCGCCTGGAGCGTGCCCACGGCCATCAGCTCCGCCATCCGCGCGAGCGTGGCGTTCTGCTCCTCGCGCGGGGCATCGCGCAGCCAGCGCGTCAGCCAGAAGCCGCGCAGGGTGACGTCCTTGAAGATGGTGGCCGCCGCGGACAGCTGGGGGCCCTTGCCGCTCATGGCGCCGTAGTTCACCAGCGTGCCGCCGGTGGAGAGACAGTCGCCCACGCGGCGCGCGGACTCACCGCCCACCGCGTCGATGCCCAGCCGCACCTTCGCGCCGCCGGTGGCCGCGCGCACCTGCTGGGGCAGCTCATCCGTGTCCAGCAGCACCACGTCCGCGCCCTGGGCTTTGAGCTGGTCGGCCAACTCCTGGCGGCGCACGACGTTGACGGTCTTCAGGCCCATCACCTGCGCCAGGGTGATGAGGTAGCGGCCCACCGCGGAGTTGGCGGCGTTCTGCACCACCCACTCGCCGGGCTGGAGCGTCACGAACTGACGCAGCATCAAATAGGCGGTGGGCGGGTTGATGAGCAGCATGCTCGCCTGGAGCAGGTCCAGCCCCGGCGGCACGGGCAACAGCTGCGCGGCGGGCGTGGTGAGGTGGGTGCGCCAGGTGCCCGCGCCCAGCGGGAGGAACACGAGGTCGCCCACGGCCACGGCGTCGGAGCCGGACACCTCCACCACGCGGCCCACGCCCTCATTGCCGGGCGTGGCGGGCAGCTTGGGCAGCACGCCGTATTCGCCGGAGAGGGTGAGCAGGTCGGATGGGTTGATGGGCGTGGCGAGCACGGCCAGCCGCGCCTCGCCGGGCTTCAGCGGCGCGGGTGACTCCTCCACCACCTGGACGACATCGGGGGGCGGCCCGAAGGCCGAGAAGCGCACTGCTTTCATGGCATTGCTCCCGCGCTGTGAAGGCGGCGTCACCCTAATCGCCTTCCGCCCTGCTGCCGAGCGTGCGCTGTGATGCCACGCGCGGTGTGCATCCGCTGGTGGATGGATCCGCTCCGCCTGCATTCGTCGCCCCGAGGCCCCGGCGCTCTGTCCACCCCCGGACGTGAGCGGAAGGAGGCTACCGGCCGGCGACGATCGGGCCTCGCCATGACGGTGAGGGCTGCACAGGTTCTGAAATGGACCCCTCGGTGG
>NZ_RAWC01000069.1:0-38609 GCF_003611685.1 Corallococcus sp. CA049B
CAGCCCGCCCGCCAGGAGGAAGCGCATCCCCGCCATCCGGAACGGCGGAAAACCCGTCAGCGCGAACCGCATCGCCAGGTAGGTCGACCCCCAGATGACGTAGAGCGCGAAGAGGCTGAACAGCAGGCGGCCCCGGTGGGGTGCGGGCTCGGAGAGGTCGGGGGTCGCGGTCGCGGTCGTCACGGCGGCGGCCTTGTAACCCCCGCCTCCCTCGCGTGCGATGTGCGCTTTGCCGTACCCGCCACCCGGGCCGGCGGACCAGCGCCCCGCCTGCCTGCCCTCCGGAGGGCCCCTCCCAATTGAATGCCCCGGGCGTCCCTTTTAGAATTCTACAGGAGGCATGGAGGCCCGGAGGTCGGGCCGACGGACTTCCGGAGCGTGAGCGGGAATGCCCGACGAGTTGGGTGAGCGCGAGAAGGAAGTCCTCCGGGCCGTGGTGCAGGAGTACATCACCACGGGCGGCCCGGTCGGCAGTCAGCAACTGACGCGCCGCGGAGAGTTCGAAGTGTCCTCCGCGACCATGCGCAACGTGCTCGCCGACCTGGAGGCCCTGGGCTTCCTGGAGAAGCCCCACACGTCCGCCGGCCGCGTGCCCACCGACCGGGGCTACCGCTTCTACGTGGACACCCTGGTGAAGCTGCGCGACCCCGCGCCTCGCGACCGCGAGCTCATCCACGCGGGCCTCGTCCACGAGTCCAGCCTGGACGACATCCTGTCGGAGGCCAGCCGCGTGCTGCACTCGCTCACGCGCCACGCGGGCGTCGTCCTCACGCCCCGCCCCGACGCCGCCGTGTTCCAGCGCATCGAGTTCCTGCGCCTGCGCGAGAACCGCGTGCTCGCCATCCTGGTGGGCCAGAACGGCCAGGTGCACAACAAGGCCCTCACCGTGGACTTCCCGGTGACGTCCGACGAGCTGATGAAGGCCAGCAACTACCTCTCCGAGCTGCTGCACCAGGTGCCCCTGGAGGAGGCGCGCGAGCGCATCCGCGCGGAGATGGACCAGGAGCAGGCCCTCTACAACGCGCTCACCGCCAAGGCCCTCAAGCTGGGCGCCGCCGCCACCGACCTGCAGACGCCGGAGCGCGTGCTCATCGAAGGCACCGGCTCCTTCCTGGAGCAGCCGGAGTTCGCGGACGTGGAGCGCATCCGCGCGCTGTTCCGCGCCCTGGATGAGAAGCACAAGCTGTTGCACCTCCTGGACCGCGTGCAGCGCACGAAGGAGATGCACGTCTTCATCGGCGCGGAGAGCGAGTTCTCCGCCGCCGGAGACGTCACCGTCATCGCCAGCCCCTACGGCACGGCGGAGGCGGTGCTGGGCACGGTGGGCGTCATCGGGCCCACGCGCATGGACTACCGGCGCGTGATTCCCCTGGTGAACTTCACCGCCCAGGTGCTCTCCAGCGTGCTGGAGAAGGTGTAGCGAGCGGAGCCCTACTGCGGCGCGGGCGCGTAGACGCGCAGCGCCGCGGGGGCCACCTCGAAGCGCATGGGCGTCATGCCCACGTTCTCCCCGTCCGCGTTCACCTCCATGGGCGGGTCCGTCTCCACGACGAGCCGGGAGGCGTGCAGGTGCACGACGGACTCGTGCTCCAGGTGCCCGCCGCTCCGCATGCCCAGCGCCACGCGCGCCAGCGTGGCCACGTCCTGCAGGTGGCCCAGCCCCGTGCGCTCCCCGCCGTCCGCCGCGGAGGGCGCGGTGATGGCGTAGACGTGGAAGCGGCGGTCGTCCAGCGTCGCGTCCGGCGCCACCATGTTGCCCGCGCCGTGGTAGCGGCCGTTGCCCACCACCAGCTGGAGCGCGTCCACCTCCAGGGTCTGGCCTTCCGCCTGGAGCCGGACGTGGAAGGGCTGCAGCGTGCGCATCTCCGCGGCGGCGGCCATGGGGTAGGCCAGCTTGCCGGCGCGCTGCTTCAATTCCTGCGTGAGCCGCTTCGCGATGGCGGTGGTGAGCCCCAGGCTGGCGGCGTTGAGGAAGGGCCGCCCGTTGACGAGCCCCACGTCCACGCGCGCCGTGTAGCCGCCCGCGATGACGTCACACGCGGCCTCCAGCGTGTCCGGGATGCCCAGCGAGCGGGCGAAGTCGTTGCCGGTGCCCAGCGGCACCACGCCCAGCGTCACGTCGCGCCCCATCAGGGCCTGCGCCGCGCAGCTGATGGTGCCGTCGCCTCCTCCCACGAGGACGCGGCGGGCCCCCTGGGCGATGGCCTCCTCCACCACCTTGCGCAGGCGCTTGGGCCGCGTCAGCGCGTGCGCGGCCATGAGCGGGATGCCGTGGGCGGCCAGCAGCTCACGGGCGTGTTCGAAGGCGTCGCGCCCCGAGCGCGAGCGCGTATTCACCACCAGGACCGCGGGCCCTTCGTCCAGGTGACGAAGGCGCGGAGGCGCGTTGAGTGCGGGTTCCAGAGGAAGCCTCGGCTTTGAGTGCAGCGCCTCCAAGCTGCGCACGACCGCCTCAAGGCACCAGCGGGACCCACGCGGAAAGGGCAGGCGCACTGTCCATTCCCCACCTCCCGCGCGCGGAGAGGTTCCACGGGTGGACAGGGGTAGGGGGCCCGCGGGTTCCCTCCCTGGCCAGGCGTGTTCACCTTCCAGGCGACGCGGACTCCGTGCCTCGGACCCGCGCCGGGACGTTCTCCAGGAGGGGATTGAATGGCACGAGGAAGCAAGAGCAAGTACTCAGCGAAACAGAAGCGCATGGCCGAGCACATCGAGAAGGGCTACGAGGACCAGGGCACCAGCGAGAAGACCGCGGAGGCCCGCGCGTGGGCCACCGTGAACAAGCTCACCGGTGGTGGCGTGAAGGGCGGCTCCGGCAGCAAGGCGAAGGCGGCCCGCCGGCGCCCCGCGGCCCGCAAGAACGCGCGCAAGGCAGGACGCGTGGGTGGCAAGCGCCGCGCCGCCACCGCGAAGAAGAGCACCCCCTCCAGCCGCAAGAAGGCCGCGCCCACCCGGGCCCGGCGCACCACCACCGGCCGCAAGGCCACCTCGCGCACCGGCACCGCCGGCAAGCGCTCCACGGCCCGCAAGAGCACCGCGCGCCGGGGGACGGCTCGCAAGAGCGCGGCGTCCCGTTCACGCGCGAAGCGGGGCGGTTCGCGCAAATAGCTCCCAACGGGCTCCGCCGGTGGCCACGCTTCTTCCGTGGCCGCCGGGGACGCCTTCACCCCGTCACGGGCTTCAGCGCGACTCCTCGTCCTTGGAGGTGTCTCGTGAGGCCTCGTCCCAGGGCCAGATTTCGGGCTCCGCTTCCAGGCGGCGCAGCAGCTCCGCGGGGTCCTTCACCAGCGTGCGGCAGCCGGCCGTGCGCAGGTCCTCCGCGCGGAAGCCGCCGCACAGCACGCCCACGGACGCCAGGTGCAGCTTGCCCGCGGCCAGCGCGTCGTAGGGCGTGTCACCCACCACCACCACCGTGGCGGGGTCCGGCTTGCCCAGCTTCGCGAGCGCCGCCTCGAAGATGTCCGGGTGCGGCTTGCTCTTGTCGACCTCGTCCTTGGCCGTCTTCGCCTCGAACAGGCCGTCGATGCCGCACAGCTCCACGTAGCGCTTGAGCTCGTCGTCCTTGGCGCTGGAGGCCAGGGCAATCTTGCGGCCGCGCTTGCGCAAGAGCTGGAACAGCTCCTTCACGCGCGGGAAGGCGCGCACCTTGGGCAGGAACTCGCGCTTGAAGCGCGCGGAGCGGTCCTCCTCCAGGTCCTTGCCGAAGCGCTCCAGCTCCTCGTCGTTGAAGAAGACGGGCAATAGCTGGTCCGCGCCCTTGCCAATCTGGCTGCGCACGTGGGCAAACGGGATGTCCCGCCCGAACTCGATGAACGACCGGCGCCAGGCCTCGGCGTGCTCGTCCACGGAATCCACCAGCGTCCCATCCACGTCGAAGATGACGTTCTCGACCATGCGCGGCAAACCTCCGCAGCCAAGGTGGCGATGGGCGACGTGCCGGTCAACCGCCGGTGGGTGACTTCGGTCCACTCTCCTGCGCTTCACTGTCCACGAGTGTCCGGGTCTGCACGCTGTATCCCTCCGGAGCGGCGGGGGTGAAGGCGTCGTTGGGCAGCGGCGTCTTCAGGTCCACCTTCGACAGCACCGTCTCCCCCTGCTTCGCGTCCCCCAGCCAGCGCGTGAGCTTCCGGGGCACGCACAGCCCCAGGGCCGTGTCGCAGTGCTCCTCCTCCATCCGCACCTCCGCCCGGGTGCCGTCCGGCGCGCGCGTCTTCTTGGCCAGGAAGTCCAGCGAGGGCCAGCGCAGCACGTACGTCACCTCCACGCCGCCGCCCGCCTCGCCCTCCAGCGCCATGGTCAGCTCCACGGCCTCCTTCGCCTGGGGAAGGCCGGTGACGCGCTTCGCCTTCGTGCTGCGCAGGAGCAGCGGCGCGCGGAAGCCGTCCGGCACGAAGGGGGTGAAGATTTCGGTGAGGAACGCGGACAGCTTCTCCGCGGAGACCTGGGACGTGAAGGTGGTGAACTGCTTCGTCGCCTCCACCTGCTCGTACAGGTGCTTGCCGTCCCACCACACCTGCCGGGCCTGGGGCGCGGACACGGTGCCGCGCATCTTCTGCGGCGCGCGGTACGCGAAGGTGAAGCCCGCGGAGGCGGTGTCCCCTTCCGTCTGGGTGCCCTCCAACTGGTAGGCCCCAAGCTTCGCGTCGCGCGCGGCCAGCTTCTCCCGCACCTGGGCCATCAGCTCCGCGTCGTTCGCGCCTCCGGACGAAGACGAACGGCACGCGAGGACGCCCACGAGGGGCACGAGGAGGAGGGCGCGCATGGGGGACTTTCGGGAGCTGGAAATGGAAAAGGCCCCGCTGTTCCCAGGGGGCCTTCGGACTGCCTCGGTGAGGAGGCAGCTTCGGACTACTTCACCGCCACGCCGGTCGCGGAGGAGCTGGTGATGCCGATGATGGTGCCGAACAGGGCGAAGATGCCGTGACGGGGCGTGGTGCTCGCCGACTTCAGGTCCACCTTGGAGGCGCCCATGGCCTTCGCCTCGGTGATGAGGAGGCGGTTGACCACCGTGTCCAGGTCGCTCTGGACGATGTCGATGATGTGGAAGATGGCGGTCAGGCCCAGCGAGCTGCCCTGGATGACGGCCACGGCCTCACCGTTGGCGGCGATCTCGGAGCCGGAGACGATGGCGGACTCGACGCTGGTGCAGCCCACGAGGGAGGCGGCGGCAACGGCGGACAGGATGAACTTCTTCATGGTTATCTCCCCAACTGACGGTGGCTTGGATGGTGACGGAGCGGCCCGAACGGGCACTCCGCCGGTCGGTAAAGCCTCAAGCGGCGCGGTTCGTAGCAGAAGGCTTTTTCAAGTCAAGGACCCGGGGCGGGTTATTCCGAGTTCTGTTGGACACTTCATCCACCGGGAGGCGCGGAACCGGTCGCCCCTCTCGCGGACGTGAGGCATCTTCGCGCATGCACCCGGCTTCCGTTCCACGTCCCGCCCCGGCCCGCGTCTGGCTGCACCTGCTGCTCTTCGCGGTGACGCTGGGGACGACGTTCCTTGCGTACCTGCTGCTCTTTGGCCGCTCGTTCCCGTTCAGCGGGGCCGGGCTGCTCGAGGAGGACCGGACCCAGGCGCTGTTCTTCAGCGGGTCGCTGCTGGCCATCCTGGGCTCGCATGAGATGGGGCACTACGTGCTCGCGCGGTGGCACCGGGTGGACACGTCGCTGCCGTACTTCATCCCGCTGCCGGTGCCGGGGAGCCTGGGCACGCTGGGCGCGGTCATCCGGCTGCGCGGGCGCATCCCCACGCGCAACGCGCTGGTGGACATTGGCGCCGCGGGGCCGCTGGCGGGCCTGGTGGTGGCGCTGCCGCTGCTCTACTGGGGGCTGCTGCACTCCACGGTGGTGGACTCGCCGCCGGTGCCGTCCGCGTTCCCCGGCGAGTCGTCGCTGTGGGTGCTGGGGCAGGAGCTGCTGCGCTGGGTGATGGAGAAGCTGACGCAGGCGCCGCCCGCCATGGAGCCCGTCTACACGAGCCACCAGACGCTCTTTGGCGACAACCTCGTCATGAAGGCGCTGACGTGGCTGGCGCTGGGCCCCCTGCCGGAGGGCAAGGACGTGGTGGTGCACCCGGTGGTGATGGCGGCGTGGTTCGGCCTGCTGGTGACGCTGCTCAACCTGCTGCCGGTGGGGCAGCTGGACGGCGGGCACCTGACGTTCGCGGTGCTGGGGCCCCGGGCCCGCCAGGTGGGCCAGGGCGTGGCGGCGGTGCTGCTCTTCCTCACCGTGTTCGTCACCGCGTCGTGGGGCCTGTGGCTGGTGGTGGCGAGCAAGGTCGTGGGCTTCGGCCACCCGGAGGTGCTGCGGCCGGAGGAGCCCCTGAGCACCTCGCGCAAGGTCATCTGCGCGCTGTGCCTGTTGGCGCTGGTAGGGTGCGCGATGCCCGTCCCCCTGCGAGAGGTGTGGTCATGAAGTACCAGTGCGAAGGCTGCGATCGGCTGGTCAAGGTGGAGACCTACGTCCTGGAGGACCACGCGCTGGCCGTGGCGTGCCCGGCGTGCGGCGCGTGGACGCGGGCGGCGCCTTCCCTCTCCAAGCCGGCCTCCCCGAAGCCGGTGCCCGGGCGCACGGAGGAGCCGGGCGCGCGTGGAGGCGACACCGCCGCGGTGGCGGCGCCCACGCCGGAGCCCGTCCTGGCGCCCGTCGTGGAGCCCGTTCTGGCGCCCGCCTTGGAGCTCCCCGTGGTCCCCCAGCGGCCCAGCGTCACCGCGCTGCGGGTGGTGCGTCCGGATGCGCCCGCCGAGGCCCCGCTCGCGCTGGACGCAGACCTCTTCCAGGCGCCGCCGGGCCACTGCCCCAAGTGCGTGGCGCCCATTCGCGACGACGCCGGGTCCTGCTCCGCGTGCGGACTGGTCTACGCCAACTTCATCCCGGACGAGCACCAGCCCTCCGAAGCCATGGCCCGGGAGTGGCGCGGGCTGCTGGAGACCTGGCACGACTGGGACGCGCACGACCGCCTGCTGTCCCAGGGGATGATGCGGGGCGAGATGGCCATGGTGGGCCGGCTGTACCGCATGCGGCTCGCCCGGGCGCCGAACGACGCCCAGGCGCTGCGCGGGCGGGATGAGGTGGTGCGCCGGGTGACGATGGCGACGACGCTCGCCTCCGACGGACCGTCACCGGCGCTGGGGCGCAAGGTGAAGACCGCGGTGATGGGCGTCGTGCTGGTGGTGTCCCTGGTCATGCTGCTGGTGCTCGTCCAGATGATGCGCGGGTCCTTCTAGGCGGCAGGCCAGGCCGGAGCGCTGGCCGGCCCGCTTCCCGGGCGGGCGGGGGACGGGGTTTCAGGAGTGCGTCAGGGAACGCGCGGGGGGCGCCGGGCGCTGTTATCCTGCGGGGCCGCCTTTTCAGTCCTCCTGCCCCCGAACCGCCGCATGTCCGCGCCCGCGCCCCGTCCTCTCTCTGTCGACAGCCTGCTGGGGCCTGGTGGCGCGCTGGAAGAGGCGTTGCCCGCGTACGAGCACCGCCCGGAGCAGCTCCAGATGGCGCGCGCCGTGGAGCGGGCCTTCTCCGAAGGCAGCTACCTGCTGGCGGAGGCCGGCACCGGCACGGGCAAGACGCTGGCGTACCTGGTGCCCGCGCTCCTGTCGGGGCGCAAGGTGGTGGTGTCCACGGCCACGAAGACGCTGCAGGACCAGGTGTTCTTCAAGGACCTGCCGCTGCTCAGCGAGAAGCTGGGGCTGCGCTTCGAGGCGGCGTACCTCAAGGGGCGCGGCAACTACCTGTGCCTGCACCGCTACGAGTCCTTCGAGAAGGACCCGCAGTTCGTCTCGCGCGAAGAGGCGAAGCAGTGGCCGCTGCTCAAGAAGTGGGTGACGCAGACGGAGACGGGGGACCGGGCGGAGCTGGACCTGCCGGAGTCCTTCGCCGCGTGGTCGCGGCTGTCCACCACGTCGGAGACGTGCCTGGGCTCGCGCTGCTCGATGTACGAGACGTGCTTCGTCACGCGGATGCGCAAGCGCGCGGAGGCCGCGGACCTGCTGGTGGTGAACCACCACCTGTTCTTCGCGGACCTGGCGCTGCGCAGCTCCGGCAAGCGCACGGAAGGGGTGCTGCCCTTCTACGACGCGGTCGTCTTCGACGAGGCGCACGCGCTGGAGGACGCGGCCAGCGGCCACTTCGGGTGCAGCGTGTCCAACTACCGGTTGGAGGAGCTGTCGCGCGACGCGGTGGCGGCCCTGCAGGCGAAGGATGAGCGGCACGCGACGCTCTCCGCGCTGGCCCAGCGGGTGCGCTCGCACGCGGACGCGCTGTTCCTCCAGGCGCCGCGCGCGCTGGGGATGTCCAGCCAGGAGTCCACCGTGGCCCTGCGCCCGGAGACGATGGGCAAGCTGTCCGGCGCGCTGGAGCAGGTGCGCGAAGGCCTGGCCGCGCTGGCGTCCTTCGCGGGCAGCGAGCGCGAGCCGGAGCTGGCCGCCATCCACCGCCGCGCGGAGGAGATGGCGGAGCAGCTCAGCTTCCTGGAGAAGTCCGAGTCCGCGGACCACGTGTACTGGGCGGAGGCGCGCGGCAAGGGGCTGTTCCTGCGCGCGAGCCCCATAGACGTGGCGAAGGAGCTGCGCGACCGGCTCTACGGCGCGCTGGACACGGTGGTGTTCACCTCCGCGACGCTCGCGGCGGACAGCCGCTTCGACTTCTTCGCGAAGCGCATGGGCATGTACGACGACGAGGGCCAGCCCGTGACGCGCGTGCGCACGCTGGCGGTGCCCAGCCCGTTCGACTTCCCCCGCCAGTCCGCGCTGTACCTGCCCACGCACCTGCCGGACCCCAGCGCCCCGGGCTTCATCGAGGCGGCGGCGGAGGAGATCATCCAGCTGTGTGAAGTGACGGGCGGGCGCGCGTTCGTGCTCTTCACGTCGCTGCGCAACATGGTGCGCGCGTACGAGCTGACGGCGACGCGGCTGCCCTATCAAGCATTGCTCCAGGGAGAGCGGCCCAAGCAGCAGCTGCTGGATGCCTTCCGCCAGACGCCCAGCGTGCTCTTCGCGGCGCACAGCTTCTGGGAGGGCGTGGACGTGCCCGGGGACGCGCTGAGCCTGGTCATCATCGACCGGCTCCCGTTCGCGTCGCCCGGCGACCCGCTGGTGGCCGCGCGCATCCGTCAGATTCAAGCGCGCGGCGAGGAGCCGTTCGACCAGTACCAGCTGCCGCAGGCGGCGCTGGCGCTGCGCCAGGGCTTCGGGCGGCTCATCCGCACGCAGGCGGACCGGGGCATCGTGGCGATGCTGGACCGCCGCATCGTGACCAAGGGCTACGGCCGCGTGTTCCTCTCCAGCTTGCCGCCCGCGAAGCGGATGGAGGACACGACGGAGCTGAGCCGCTGGTTCAACGGCCCGGTGCGCCCGGTGCCGCCCGTGCGCTCGATTCGCTGAGCACGTCGCGCAGGCGCAGGCCCACGCGTGCCTGGAAGGGCGGGGCCAGGGTGTCCACGCCCGCGCGGCCCGCGAGGTACTGGCGGTCGAAGAGGTTCTCCACCGCGCCGAAGGCGTCCACCTTCCAGAAGAGGTGGCGGCTCACGAACAGGTCCACCACCGCCGCGCCGCCCATGCCGCGCGTGTTGAGGTCGTCCTCGTACTGCGGGCCGAACACGCGCAGCTGCGCGGTGACGGAGACGATGGACGGGTCGTCGAAGGTCACCGCGAGCGAGCCGCGATGCCTGGGGTCCTGCGGGAGCTGGCGACCCACGAGGTCTGGCTGCCCGGGAGCGCGCGTGACGACGGGGTCCACGAAGGTGTAGGCGGCGAGCGCGGTCCACTGCCGCGACACGCGCCAGTCCGCGCCCAGCTCCACGCCGCGCACGCGGGCCCGGCCCAGGTTCTGGCGCTGGCGGGTGGCACCGTCCGGCAGGGGCGTGGCGAGGGTGACGTTGGTGACGGGCGCGTCCAGCACGTTCCAGAAGCCGGTGACGCGGCCGGTGAGCCCGCGAGGGCCGGTGGCCTCCACGCCCGCCTCGGTGCCCCAGAGGCGCTCGGCGCCCAGGTCCGGGTTCGCGGCGGTGAGGACGGTGCCCACCTGGAAGGGGCGGTAGAGCTCGTTGAGGGTGGGGGCGCGGAAGGCGCGGTACGCGGAGGCGCGCAGGGTGAGCCACTCCAGCGGGCGCACGCGCGCGGCCAGGCGCGGGCTGAGCTGGCTCGCGGTGCGGGGCTCGAACTCGGTGAAGGTGGCGGTGCCGTTCGCGAAGCTCTCCAGCTGGCTGCCGTCGAGGTTGCGCCACGTGTCCCAGCGCAGCGTGCCGGCGAACTCCAGCGCGGGGGACACGGTGTAGAGGTCCTGCACGAAGACGCCGCCGGACCGCTGCGTGCCCTGCGTGTTGCGCGCGTAGAGCGTCCTGGCGGTGTACGTGGCGGGGAAGAGCAGCTCGTCGGCCCTGCCGTGGGCGCGGCGCACGTCCACGCCCGCGGCGAGCACGTGGGTTCCTCCCAGCGTCAGCTCCGGACCGGTCCAGACGAGCGAGCCGCCCTGGTCGTTCGCGGGCACGTCCTGGAGGGCGGAGCGGGCCTCGAAGTTCCGGTCCGGGGTGACGCGGGCGCGGTCCTGGGCGAAGTGCTGGGTGCGGCCGAAGAGGCCCAGCTCGAAGGTGCCGGCGGCGTCCGTGCGGAGGCGGGCGTTCGCGGCGAACCACGCCAGGTCCACGCTGGCCACGGTGTACCGGGTGCCGCCGTTCTGCGTCTCGCGGAACACGCCCGCGCGAGCGGAGAGGGAGAGGTGGTCGGTGGCCGCCGCTTCGACGCGCGCCTGCGCGCTGACGTGGTTGGACGGGGTGTCGCCGTCGATGCGGCCGCGCTGGCTCTCGGGGACGATGCGGTAGCCGTCGCTGGTGAGGCCCTCGACCTCCAGTGAGGCGCCCACGCGGCCCCAGCGGTCCGCGACGCGCGCGGCGGCGAAGCCGGTGCCCAGGTTGCCCACGGACACATCCGCGTCGAGCACCGGGCCGGTGATGGGCCGGGAGAACAGCTGCACCACGCCGCCCAGCGCGGCGCTGCCATAGAGCGCGGAGCCGCCAGTGGGGACGACCTCGATGCGGTCCAGGCCCAGGCGGGGCAGGGCGCGCCAGAAGACCCAGCCGCCGTAGGGGTCGTTGAAGGGAAGCCCGTCCAGCAGCACGAGCCCACGCGCCACGCCGGAGGGCGCGAGCCCGCGCAGGTTGAGCCCCTGCGCGGTGGGGTCCGCGACCAGCGATGGCGTGCGGCGGAACGTGGCCGCGGACGGCAGCGTGCGGATGAGCGCGTCCTGCGTGAGCGTGGGGCTGCGCTCCATCTCCGCGCGGGGAATCACCACCGTGGTGGCGGGCACGTCGCGCAAGGGACGCGGCAGGCGCGTGGCGGTGACGACGGTGCTCGTGCCCGGAGAAGGATCCACACCGTCGGACGCTGACGCTGTCATAGCGGGCGAGAGAGCGGATTCCGGCGTGGCGGCACTGAAGAGCGCAGCTCCGGCTTGGTCCGCAGCACCCTCGATATCAGGGGCGACAAGTATCCCATTGCTTCCGCTATGTGCTGTAGCCACAACTGGCGATAAAATCAATATCCCGAGACTTGCCAAAAAGCCTCGGGATGGAGGACTCCGGTTTGATCGCGACGGACGAAAAGACGCATTCAGGTTGAGCATCACACCTTGCTCTACTGGATGTCAGACTTCGGTGCGAGTTGTGTTTGACTTGGTATCCCCAGGCTGGAGGCGCAAGGCGCGTCTTGAGGAACCCGTGCGCCTATCCCTTCGGGTCAGATTTAATACGAAATATAAAAACAAGTCTGATTGCATAGGGAGTTCATGGATTGGGTGAAGAAGTAGCCCCCAGGCTGATGGCTGGAAGCAAAGCCCGAAGAGGCGATCGTCCCTCCCAGCGAGTTTGGCGTTCACCAATTACCTCCCATTGCCTTGTCTTGATAGATTTGTCGTGGCCGTTGTCGACAAACTCAATGACTCGCATCCGTCGACCGGCCGGGGGACGAAGCAAAGGCACAATTCTGTTTGTTAGATGGTCGTTGTGGTTGGTGAGAATCAATTGTCGGCGGCCATGACTGCTCGAATCGGTTGCCCCATAAGCAAGGAGCCGCAGCATGGCGGCGTCTGCGGCTAGATTGTCGAGGTCAAATGCATCTGAGACGTCGTCTAGGCATAGAAATTCGGTAGGAAGCTTGGGTTGTCCAAGGTTTGCTGTTATTGCAAGACCAAATGCTAGTGATGTTAGTTGCGATCTTGAGAGACTTGAGATGCCGGTTGAAATGCCATCTTTTGGTCCGATTCGAACCTGAAGAGGTCCATGTCGCTGAAACTCAATTCGTGCGTGCTCAACAACGTCGTGGCGATGGGCGTACCATCTTAAAATTTGTCTCATCGACTTGTTGAGGTCTCGCTCGTAACGTTGTTCGATGATGTTGGTCCTGAATACATCTTTGAAGCATCCGCGCTTGTTGCTGGCAATGTGGTCGATGATGTCTTGAGCTTTCTCGACTTCCTTGCGTGCGCTGTCTAGGTGCTGCTGCTCTAATGTCTGTGCCGTGGCTCGATTTACGTCCGCGCGAACGGTTGCCCAGGTGGAGAATGCACGCGCTACGGATGCCCAGTCTTCCTTCGGACTATGCGCTGGCGGGACTTCGCTCACAATTGACGGGGCCGTACTTGAAGTGAGTCTTGTGCGAACTGCATCAAGATCAACAATGCCCTCTGGAGTATGGGGCAGTTGAGTCGATATCTCATTCTCAGTCCAGAGTTGCCCAAGGTGAGAAAACAGTGAGTTAATTTTGTCCAGGGCGTTGAGATCGGAGAGCTTCTTGTTGAGTTCGCTCAGCTCAATGCTGACTGTTGTGTGCCTTGATCTAAGTTCCTCTAGACGCTTTGACTCGGCGATTAAGTGTGGGTGAAAGAGATCGTGATTTGGCATGGGGAGGCCAATATCCGACCAAAACGATGGAAGTGTGGCTGCGTTGTCTTCGTTGGAAAGTGTTGCGAGGACAGCCAGCGTTCCTAAGCCCATATGGGCTGAGCTGCTATGCAGTCGCACCTCCTGGCCTGGCTGCCATATGGTGGCGATGCTGCGCGCCAAACTTGATTGCTCTGACTCCTTGGCTGCCCGAATGTGCTGTAGTTCGACGATATCCCCAAGGAGTCTATCTCTTGGTTCGGATTGTTTGAGCAACAGAGCGCGGCGGTCAGCGTGCTCTTTGGGAAGATTTGTTTCTAGGTCGCGGAAAGCTGCTTGAAGTTTGAGCCAACGGGGTGTTGGCGAGTCGTGTACCTCAGTCTCTGATGAATCTAGGTGGGATGCTTCAGATGCACGTGTCTCAGCGGCCTTGTAAATCCTTTCCAGAGTGTCTTGGTAATCACCGTCTTGCGAGGCCTCAAGTCCAAGGTGAGTGCAGATTTTTTTTAGCGCGCTTTTTAGCGGCGCTTGGTCCACTAGAGTGCGGTTCACTTTGACGAACTTTGCGGATACGGCTGTGCCTAGAGCCTGCCAAGACTGCTGGGCAAGCAGTGCTCGCTGTGCTTCAAGGTTCGTGATCTTTTCGACATCGGGAAGTTCTGCCTTGATTTCGTTTAGTCGTCTTGTGATTTCAAGAGAGAACCTTTGAGCCTCTATTTCCGCAAGGGAGTCCAGTTCGGGAAAACTTGGAACGAAGAAGTCGATTACCTTTCGGCGGGAATCGAGGTCGAGCCCTGCAAGGCTGCCAAGTGAGTCTGAGTAGAGAAAGGTGCAGGCGCGAACAAGGTCGTGCTCCGACTGAGTTTCAAGCTCATTGGCTCGAAGGGCGGCCCAAGGTCCGATTGATGAGATAGGACTTTGGGATGATTTGTGAATGGTAGTTTCGTCTGTTCCACTTCCGTCTGACCAGGTCGCGCGAATCCGCGCCTCCCCTGTGCTCGTGCCGGACTTCCGATTGCAATGAATGAAGTCGCGAAGCTCGAACTCCTCCTTTCCTCCGATGCGCCTCCCGATTTTCCCAGTGACGGCAAGCTCCAGTGCTTCAATTGTACTGGTTTTGCCTCTGCCGTTGGGACCTACAAGTAGAACGATCTCCGCATCGAAGTTCAGATCTATTGTGTCGCTGAAGCCCTTGAAGTTCTCGATCTCAAGTCTTGATATACGGCGACCGGTCATGGCGCTTTACCTGTGGGCAGGAGGATAGAGTCGAGTGCCCTTGTTGTCTCTGGCCATGACGTGGCGTTTGGCCAGTCGCCATGTTTCAGAAAAAGTTGAATGTCAGATTCGACCGGGGTTCGGAATGGGTTGTTTTGGTGGGCACCTGAAGCAAGTACCCCGATTGCATACGTCGGCAGATCTGAACTCTCTATTTTGTGCAGAAAAGCTTTTTCAGGGAACGGGGAGAATAGTTCAAACTTCTCCTTTAGTGCTAGTTCGAATGATGCGAATTCTTGATTTAGATGGGGTAGTGTTATGACTCGAAATTGACCGAGTTTGAAGCGTGCATCGGCAAGTTGCGATGCGAGGGTCTCTCCAGATTCCAGGGTGTCAGGAAGCGCAAGTATCAACAGGAGTCGATGCATCCCATAGTCGGACGCGGCACGCTGGAGAAGGTTTCCCAGTAGTCGGATGTCCCGAACAATGGGACTGGGGGTGTCTGTCTTTTGTGGATGTTCAATGGACGGCGCGTAGACGACGGCGAACAAAAGGTTCCCATCATCTCCCATGAGGCGGGGTGGACAGCGAATGGTTCGCCCAGAGGGCTCCAGGAATCCTCCGGAACTTTCTATATTGGGCTGCCAAATGTCGACATGGGGTATTTTCTCGGCAGCAATCGTGAACACCGACCTGATGGCCAGTTCTAGTGGTATGTTCATCGGTTCTATGGGGCAGGGTGGCAGTACTTTCGCCATCCTTCGTCTGAATCCAGGAACGATTCGGGCGTTCTTGATAGGGTTTGGATGTTTGCCTGCGCTTGTGAAAGATCTACAGATGTCCCTCCGCCCCCGCGAATTGCCGCAAGATCACCGACAATATATATTTCTCGAACAACTCGCATTTCTCGATGCTCTTGTCCTGGCTTGATGTGCGCTGCGGTATCTTCTTCAGTGGGGGCAGGCGGCTGTTCCGTAGCTTGAGACTGCTGGGATGGGCGCACCTTTACCCAAAGTTGTTGCCGAAAAGCTCCTGTGAGATTGCCTCGTCCCAATCCTATGATGATAGAGTGATCGGGAATGGCGTTGAGGTTGTCTGCTGTCTCCTCGTCGTGTTCTAGTCGGCTAATGAGCCTGTCTATGTCCGATGTTACGAGAACGCGGCGAACGCCTTGGGCGGGCTCTTCAGTGATTAGTCGATAGCTAGATGGTGATTTCGAGGCGGCACTGCTGCCGGTATCCGTTCCCATCGCGCTATTGAGCGCTAGAGCCGTGGCCGAAGGCAGTTGCAGTACTCCATTTGGGTCGCGCTTCGCTGCGAGTGCAAGGAGTACAACGAACATTGGCTGCTTGATGGGTGAATCTAGGAACGGTCGGTATCCTGCCCGCCCCGGGTTCGAGGAGCGCAGAGCAAAGCAGGCCAACGCCCAGGGGCTTGACTCTTGTTCTGTTCGCGTGGGTAAGCGAAGCCTAAGCCAGCTTGAAAACAAAGGAGGATTGCTGATTGAGCCTGAAAATAGCGTGTTGCATATTTCTGCGAGAATTGTGCGAGGATTGCCCAAGGCACCTTGCAGATACGAATGCAGCGGACTTTCGCGGTTAAACCAACGCTCCGTTGCTAGACGGCAGATGCATCTTGTCGCAAGTGTCTCCAAAAAGAGATCGGCGGCTAGTCCTTCGGGAGGAGGTGTGCTTCCTAGATGTAGGTGCTGGCTGTCATCCCCGAGAAAGGTGTTTTCGTATATGCTAGCAATGTGATCCAGCCTTGCTTGGTGGCTGTCGGTGGCTGGCGAGGCATGGGCGTCGCGGAACGCTCTTAGGAGTTGGTATTGGTAGAACGAAAGGTCGCGCTCGTATGCCGCAATAAACGGCGCGTTGTTATGGTCGTTCCACTGGCGCTCGTTATGTGTGGATTGTGCGTCTCGGTTTAGCCTTGAAGTGGCCTGCTCTTGGAACTCGCGAATCACTTGTACGGAGTGGTGTCGCACTATTGGGTCTGCATTTCCAAAGCCAATGAAGAGTAGAGTCTGTGATCTTACTCTGTCATTGAGAAGTTCTCTGGCCCAATGCTTGTCTCCCCAGCCTTGGAGTTGTTCTTCGGTTAGTACAATCTTGCGTGCGGCCTCTTGTCGTTTCTCATGGGAGGCGTTGGGATTGGCCGAGACACGACGATAGGCGGTGGCGCATCCGTTTAGTTTGACAACCTTTACGAGGGATTGATGAGTTCCATCTTTTCTTGGTGTGGCAATGTGGGTTCTGTAGCTTTCTAGATCGCTGATGACTGGTGCTGGATCTGAAGGAGGCTTGTCATTACCAAAGCTCTCGCGGATGGATGCCTCAACGAACTCGTCGTAATTTGTTCCGAGGACCTCCGTGATGAGGCCCTCTCTTACGAGCGTCGCGAGATAATGATGTGCAGCCGTTGGTAGTCGCTGGCTCCAGTCTTCAAGGCGAAGGACTTCGCAGGTGCCTACTGGTGTCAAGATAGACCAGCAAAGCTCTGCGACTTCGCCAAGAGATGGAGTCTTGGGATTTGTTTTCCCGTTCTTGTCTGGATTGTTGTCTATTATTCCTTGGCCGTTGTCGTCCAGTTTGGCACAGTCAAGACCTAGTCTTCGGAGGTTCTGTTGCCAAGTTGAGACTGGGCTTGATCCTGTGGGGAGGTGCTTGAATAACGCTTGTGCGAGGTTGGCTGCGATTTCAGTTGCCTTGATCGTTGGCGCACTGGCTTGGTGTTCTGGCCTGGGAGGCGCATAGAGGCTAATTCCAGCGCCAAGGAACGGAACGCATAGGCCATCCATGATTCGCCGACACAGTCTGTCGAGTCTGCTTTCGAGACTGTCGCTATTGGAAATGGCTGAGGTCTGAGGTCTTTGGGGCCCTACACCCTCAATATCAACTGAAAGTGCACTTGCTTCGGACATGACTGTGGAGAGTACTCAGCCAGTCGGGCTGGCGCTAGCGACAGGTACCTTTCGAAGTAGTCCCTTGTGGGCAGTGCAAGCCAACCATGTGGGTGGGTCGTGACAGCCCCCGGGTGGGTTTAAGTCATAAGGGTCAGAGTCGCATTGGGGCCTCTAAATGTGACCTGCCGCGTAGTGGGATGCGCGATCGACAAGCACTAGTTCCTATTGGGCTTGATTGCGCGAGCCTGTGACATTGGCGCGCTCGTAGTGCGCGTTGGCTGGAAAGGCTTCATCGCAGCGTGTCCAGATCCGCCGCGATGTCGCGCGCGTGTCCCCGTCCTTGACGCCCAGGGCGATGTTGTCGTCGCGAGGGTTCAGCTCACCGGAGACGATGACGCCCGCCCAGCCGACCACGCCGGAGAGCACGGACACGTACTGCTTGCCGTCCGGACCTCGGAAGGTGATGGGCTGGCCGATGATTCCGCTGCCCACCTTGAACTCCTACAGCTCCTGGCCCGTGCGTGCGTGCACCGCGTTGAGTCAGCCGTCCGTTGAGTCAGCCGTCCATCGTTCCGTAGAAGGCCACGTGGTCGGCCGTCACCACGACGCCGCTCCACACCGGGAACTTCTCCGGGATGCCGAAGACCTTCTTGCCGGCGGCCACGTCCCAGCCTATGAACTCGCCCCGGTTTCCTCCCGGCCCCGCGTACATCTTCACGTTCATTCCGACATACGGCGTGCCCGCGATGTAGTTGGCCTCATAGCCCTGCGCGTCATGGCACAGGTTGTTGCTGGGGATGTAGCGCATCCCCGTCTCCGGGTTGAAGGCGGAGGGCGACCAGTCCTTGGACCCCGGCGACGCGGGGCAGATGGCCGCGCACCGTCTTGTCGAAGCCCGTCTCCATGCCCTTTACCGGCTGCAGGCGGCCCATCTTCAGGTCCACGCCGGTGTTGGTAGTGATGTGGCCGAGGGGCGTGGCGGACAACACCTGCCCCGTCGTGCGGTCCATCACGTAGACGTAGCCAGTGCGCCCGGGATGGATGAGCACCTGGCGCGGCTTCCCGTTCACGGTGAGGACCGCGACGATGGACTCGTTGATGCCGTCGTGGTCGTACAGGTCGTGAGGGCTCCACTGGTAGAATCAGACGGTCTCTCCCACGGAAGGGACGGGGAGCGGAGGCCATGCTCCGGCTCTACCCGAGCCGTCGTACCCATGAAACACGAACGGCGGTGAAGCGACCGGAGGGCCACTCCACCGCCGCCGTTCACGGCCAGGAGGCCGTGGGGGGAACTACGCCGCGGCCATGCCACCGCCGGAGGCGGCCGGGCCCTGGTACTGCGCGTCGCCGAAGCCGAGGATGGCGTAGAAGACCGGGCCGAGCAGCGCCAGTCCGATGCCGAAGCCCACGCCCTTCCCGAACGACTTCGCCATGTCGATGCTGATGATGAACAGCGCGATGAAGTTCACGCACGGCAGGAGCGCCAGCACCACCCACCACGCCGGACGGCCGACGATCTTGGTCAGCACGTAGATGTTGTAGAAGGGCACGATGGCCGCCCAACCCGGCTCGCCCGCCTTGGCGAACGTCTTCCACATGCCGGCGATGATGAAGCCGATGAACGCCAGGTAGAAGAGCCAGAACACCAGCCCCGGGCCCTCCGCCTGCTGGCTCTGCATCTGCTGCATCATCTCAATCTGCTGCTCATCCATGACTTCCCCCTCGGAAGTGTGGGCCCGGCCCGGTGGGCGGGTCCCAGTTCACTCCCGAACAAAGGCGAAGTCGGGGGGAGAAAGCAAATTCCTTCCCCACTGTCGCCGCCGCTCAGGCCTTCAGCGTCTCCGGGACCTGCCAGTCCGGCTTCAGTCGCTGGATGACCTTCACGAAATTCTCTTTGTCCTGGGCTTTCTCCAGGGCGGCCTCCGGGAGGATGACGTCGTCCTTCACCAGCCGCTCCAGGTGCATGTCCAGGGTCTGCATGCCCTGGCCCTGGCCCGCCTGCATCTTGGAGGCGATCTGGAACACCTTGCCCTCGCGGATCATCGCGGCGATGGCGGGGCTGCCCACCAGGATTTCGAGCGCGGCGACGCGGCCCTTGCCGTCCGCGGTCTTGATGAGCTGCTGCGCGACGATGCCGGCCAGCGACTCCGCGAGCATGCCGCGCACCTGGCCCTGCTCGTCCGCGGGGAAGGAGTTGATGATGCGGTCGATGGTGGCGGGGGCGCTGTTGGTGTGCACCGTGGCGAAGACGAGCACGCCGAAGCTCGCCAGCTGGAGCGCCAGCTTCATCGTCTCGTTGGTGCGCAGCTCGCCGATGAGGATGACGTTGGGGTCTTCACGGCCGGCGGAGCGGATGGCGGTGGCGAAGCTGGAGGCGTGCGGGCCCACCTCGCGGTGGGTGACCTGGGACTTGAGCGATTCGTGCACGAACTCCACCGGGTCCTCGACGGTGAGCACGTGCGCCGGGCGCGTCTTGTTGATGTGGTTGATCATCCCCGCGAGCGTCGTGGACTTGCCTGAGCCCGTGGGGCCTGTCACCAGCACCAGCCCGCTGCGGCGGTCCGCCATCTTGCGCACCACCTCCGGCGTCTTCAGTTCCTCCAGCGACAGCACCTTGCTGGGGATGGTGCGGAACACGGCGCCAATGCCGGTCATCCGGTAGAAGTAGTTGGCGCGGAAGCGGGCCTTGGTGCCGTAGCCGTAGGCGAAGTCCAGGTCCAGCTCCTCGGTGATCTGCCGCTTCTGTTCGGGCGAGCAGATTTCAAAGAGCAGCGACTCCAGCTCGCCGGTGGTGAGGGCTTCTTCGCGCAGGGGCACGAGCTCGCCGCGGATGCGGCCCAGGGGCGGGTAGCCCACGCCCAGGTGCAGGTCGCTGCCCTTCTTGTCGAGCAGGATGTCGAACCAGGTGGCGATGCGAGGGGTGTCCGTCATGTCAGGCGCCCTTCTTGCCAAGCAGTGAGCCCACCTTGGACAGCATCCGCGCGCCCTCCTGGGCGGTGGCGGGCGGGGGCACGGTGGGAGCGGCGCCGGGGCGCTTGCCCGTCACCATGGCTTCGATTTCGTCCGGGTTCTCCGCGAAGCCCTTCACCGTCTCCAGCGTCGCCTTGCCGGAGCGGGCCAGGTCCGCGAGCGAGTCCTCGAAGCGGACGATGCCCAGCGACTTGCCGCGCTGCTGGAGGGAGGGGATTTGATACGTCTTGTTGTCGCGGATGAGGTTGCCCAGGGCCACGGAGCCGGTGAGCACCTCGGCGGCGGCGACCAGGGACTTGCCGTCCGCGGCGGGCATCAGCCGCTGGCTGACGATGAGGCGCAGGCCGCTGGAGAGCGACAGCCGCACCTGCTGCTGGTCTCCCGGCGGGAAGAGGTCGATGAGCCGGTCGATGGTCTTCGCCGCGCTGGGCGTGTTCATGGTGCTGATGAGCAGGTGGCCCGTTTCGCTGGCGGCGAGCGCCATGCGCACGGTCTCCGTGTCGCGCAGCTCGCCCACGACGATGACGTCCGGGTCCTCGCGGAGGCTGCCCTTGAGGGCGCTGGCGAAGGTGCGGGTGCTGGTGCCCACCTCGCGCTGGCTGATGAGGGCGCGCTTGCGCGGGTGCACGTACTCCACCGGGTCCTCCACGGTGAGCACGTGGTGCGTGGTTTCGCGGTTGATGATGTCCACCAGCGCCGCGAGCGTGCTCGTCTTGCCGTGGCCGGACGGGCCGGTGAGCACGATGAGGCCCTGGTGGTGGTGCGTGGCCTTGGCGATGTCCGAGGGCAGCCCCAGCGACTCCAGGGTGGGGATTTCGCGGGAGATGACGCGGAAGGTGCCCTTGAGGCCCGTGCGCTGGCGGCACACGTTGACGCGGAAGCGGCCGGTGTCCTCGGAGTCCAGCGCGAAGTCCACGCTGCCGTCCTTCTCCAGCACGTGCCGCAGCCGCTCCGGGATGATGGGGAGCAGGAGCCGCTCCACCGTCTCCGGAGACAGCGGCGTGTCCTGCGGCAAGAGCTCCCCGGCCAGGCGCAGCAGCGGAGGCCGTCCGGCCACCAGGTGCAGGTCGCTGGCGTTCATGCTGCGCGCCTGCTCCAGCAGCACGGTCAGGTCGCGGCCCGGAGCGGAGGTCGAGCGCGCGATGGGGATGACTCGCGCGGAAGGATTCGCGCTGGCGGTGGAGTGGGCCGGAGCGCCCGCATGGGCCGCCGCGCCTGGATGAGCCGCCGCACCCGCGTGAGCCGCGGAGGCCCCCGCGTGGGAGGCCGCGCCGCCAGGAGCTCCGCGCGCGGCGGCTCCCGTACCCAGGCCACCCGGCTGCGCGGCTCGCGCGTCCATGACACCCGGCTGCGCGGCTCGCGCGTCCACGGGCGCGGACACTGCGGGTACTCCCGCGTAGGGCGTGCGCGTGGGCGCCTGCGCGGACACGGCGGGCACTCCCGCGTAGGGTGTGCGCGTGGGCGCCGCCGGGGCCGACGCAGTTGCCGGAGCTGCCGTGGCTGCTGGAGCCGCGGCGGTCGCCGCGCCTTCCGCGCCTCGCGTGAGGCGCACGTTCATCAGCTCGCCCCGGCGCACCGCCGCGATGTTGAGGGAGCCCAGTCCGGTGGCGTTCACCGTCCACTGCACCGGTGTCTCCGACACCGTGGACGCGCGCGCCATGCCCACCATCGCCTGGAGGGCCTTCACGAGCTCGTCGGTGGAGAGGGCGCCTGGATCAATGGGCTCGTAGCCGTTGGCGCCGCGCACCATCGGAGGACGGCCGCTGGCCAGGGCCAGCTCGGTGATTCCAGGGCGCGATAGATGACGCAGCAGTTCCGCGAGCGGTTTCATTCAGGGGGGAGGCCCCACCGCTGCCGTGCGTCAGGCCCGGCGGGGTGGAAACTCCCGCGAGGATAGTCGACCGCCACGCTCCAGGTCACCCTGGGTGCATGGCCCCAAACGCACGACGGGAGCGGCCGTGCGAGGGCCCCTCCCGTCGGGTCCAACCGATTGCGTTGGGGGGCCGCGGACTACAGCTCGCGAGACATCAGGAGCCGCAGCTTGCCGGACTTCTTGGAGACCACCGTGGCCACCGTGGTGAAGCCCGCCTTGCGGTAGAAGCCCACCGCGGGCGCGTTCGCCGGATCCACGCGCAGGGCGATGGTCTTGCGGTACATGTCGCGCGCCACGTCCAGCGCCTTGTCCAGCAGCATGGCGCCCACGCCGTGGCGCCGCAGCTCCGGCTTCACCACGATGTTGCGCAGGTAGGCCGCGCCCGGCACCGGACCGTCGCGCTCCACCGTCACGTAGCCCACCACCTGATTCTGGAGCCGCCCCACGTGGAGGAAGGGCTTCAGCTGCGTGAGGGCCTTGAGGCTCTCCTCCTGCGTCTCACCCCGCCCCTTCCAGGGCTCGGAGTTGGCGCGCAGGGCCGACACCGTGGTCAGGTCCTCGTCGGTGGGCGGACCGAATTTGACCCCGGTCACCAGATCGTTGGGGAGCGTCGCTCCTTCCAGCACCGGCGTGGGGGCCGCCACCTCGACGCCAGGGTCCACCTGCTTCATCGTCATCGCCTTGCTCCTCCGTCGCGTCCGCGATCCTAACCGGTCCCCCCGTACCCATGCACGCGATCATTCCGCGCGCATTGTCCTGTTTTCCGTGTGGGGAGACGTCCTCCTCCCAGGCGGGGAGCAGGAAGTTCTCGAAACGCCGCCTGCGGGAGCGTCATTCCGGGAAGACATGTCCCGCTCCGCTGTCTGGACTGCGAGCGGCCTTCCGCGCGGAGCGTGAGGCCATTATAAAACCCCTGTCCGGGTCCCCCTCGGTCCGAGTTTAAGCCCCTTGCAACTCAACCACGCCCAGCGCGAGCTGACGCTCAAGATCGTCTATTACGGCCCCGGGTTGAGCGGGAAGACGACGAACTTGCGCAAGCTGCACGCGCGAGCGCGGCCGGACGTGCGAGGGCGCCTCCTGTCGGTGGATACCCACGACGACCGGACGCTCTTCTTCGACCTGCTGCCCGTCTTCTTCTCCACCTCCACGGGCTTCAAGGTGAAGGTGAAGCTCTTCACCGTGCCGGGGCAGGTCATCCACAACGCCACGCGGCGGGTGGTGCTCCAGGGCGCGGACGCGGTGGTCTTCATCGCGGACAGCCGGCGGGGCGCGGCGCAGGAGAACAACGCCTACTGGCGCAACCTGCAGGAGAACCTGCGGGAGATGGAGCTGGACCCCACGCAGGTGCCGGTGGTCATCCAGTTCAACAAGCGCGACCTGCCCGACAGCCTGACGGACGAGGAGCTGGCGGAGGTGCAGCGCCGGGGAAACCAGCCGGTGGTGGGCTCCGTGGCCGTGCGAGGCGAGGGCGTGGTGGAGACCTTCCACGCGGTGGTGCAGACGGCCTGGCGCGCGCTGGAGGGCCGGGCGCAGCTGTCGCGCAACGTGGGGCTGAGCGAAGAGGAATTCCTGGGGCAGATCTTCCGGCACATCGACCTGTGCGGCACGGCGCTGGAGGGGCGGTACGGCCCCGGCGCCATGCCTGGCGGCAGGGAGAGCGGGAGGGCGCCATGAACGGCGCGTCAGGCGGAGGACCCCGGAACACCGCGAGCGCGCCCCGGCGCGAGTCCGCGCTCCAGCGGCGGCTGTCACTGGGGGACCTCTTGGACCTGCCGTCCTTCACGGAGGTGGTGAAGGGGTTCAGCGACCTGTACCGCGTGGGCATCAAGGTGCTGGACACGCGCGGCAACAAGCTGGCGGACGTGAAGGTGGGCCACGGCGACTTCTGCGCCTACGTCTTCTCCTTCCCGGATGGCCGCCACGCGTGCACCGCCATGGTGGGCCGGGTGAAGGACGGCCCCGTGCTGCCGGAGGCCGGCGGGCGCGTGGCGGACGGAGACGTCTCCGAAGCGGCGGGCCTCATCGCGCTCACCTGCTTCACCGGCCTGCGCTACGTGGTGATGCCGGTGCGCTGGGACGGCGACCTCCTGGGCCGGGTCATCCTGGGGCCCTTCACGCCGGAGGAGCTGACGGACTTCCCCCAGACGCTCACCAGCATCCACGGGCTGGACCTGGAGCGCGCGCAGGAGCTCCTGGGCCGCGTGCGCCGCGTGCCGGAGCGCACCGCCGCGCAGGTGCTGGGCCACTTCGGCCAGGTGCTGGGCGCGCTCGTGGCCAGCGGGCAGAAGGCGTACCTGGCCACGCACCTGCATCTGGAGTCCACGCTGGAGGTGCACCGCGAGCTGGAGGCGCAGAACGCGCGGCTGCTCCAGGCGAACGCGCGGCTCAAGGAGCTGGACCGGCTCAAGTCCACCTTCCTGGGCACGGTGAGCCACGAGCTGCGCACGCCGCTCGCGTCCATCCTGGGCTACTCGGAGATGATGGCGGAGGGGCTGGCGGGGCCGCTCAACCCGGAGCAGCTCCAGTACGTGCGCACCATCGTGGAGAAGGGCGAGACGCTCCTCTCGATGATCTCCTCGCTGCTGGACCTGAGCCAGATTGAAGCCGGGCGCCTGCGCCTGTCCATGGCGCCGGTGGACCCGGGCTACATCATCCAGACGGCGGTCTCCAGCGTGCTGCCGCAGGCGCAGCGCAAGGGCCTGGAGCTGGAGGTGCGGCTGCCGCACACGCCGCAGCCCCGGCTGGCCGGGGACCTGGACAAGCTGCGCCAGGTGGTGGTGAACCTGCTGGCCAACGCGGTGAAGTTCACGCCCGCGGGCGGCCGGGTGAAGGTGACGCTGTCGGACGCGGCGATGCAGCAGGAGCTGGGCGTGCCCGGCTACCGCATCAGCGTGGAGGACACCGGCGTGGGCATCCGCGCCGAGGAGTTCGAGCGCATCTTCCAGAGCTTCTACCAGGTGGACGGCAGCTCCACGCGCGAGTTCGGCGGCGCGGGGCTGGGCCTGGCCATCGTGAAGAGCCTGGTGGAGGGCCACGGCGGCCGGGTGCGCGTGGAGAGCGAGTTCGGCCACGGCTCGCGCTTCATCGTCCAGTTGCCGCTGCACCCGCCCATGCAGGGCGGGCTGTCCGCCGCGCCGCCCATGCCGGAGCCGGACCGCTTCTGACGGTCAGGGCTGGTGGGGCTCGATGAGCCCCGGGGTGTCCGGAAGGAACTCCGGCAGCCGCGTCTGCACGAACGCGCCCACGAGCCCCAGCAGCATCACCACGCCGAGCGCGCGGCCCAGCCGCAGCGTGAGCGAGCGCTGCTCCGACACGCGCGCCACGAGGATGAAGTTGATGGCGGCGCTGGCGAGCGACGCGATGATGGCGCCCACTCCGGCCGTCGTGGGGGAGATGGTGCCGTTGGCGCACAGCGACGCGGCGGACGCCACCGCGGACGCGCTGGACACCAGGCCGCCCACGGCGCTCACCGCGTAGAAGCCCCAGCGGCCCAAGAGCGTCTGGCCCACGGTGCCCACCACCTGGAGCGCCAGGAAGATGAGGCCGAACTTCAGCGCGGACGGCAGCGAGAAGGGCGACTTCAGGGGCAGGGCGGGAGGCTCGGCGCCGGGCGCGGCCTCCACGCGCGAGCGCACCAACGCCAGGCCCGTGCTGGACAGGAGGATGAGGACCAGCGGGATGGCGGAGTCCACCAGCGCGCGGAAGGAGAGCAGCCCCAGGAGCACGGCGTTGCGCAGCGCCATGGCGGCGGTGGCCAGCATCACGCCCCGGTACGCCACGTCGAGCAGGCGGCCGGACGTCTCGCGCACGCGGTTGGCCAGCTCCGCCACGGTGACGGTGCTGTTGACGAGCCCGCCCAGGAACCCCGTCACCTCCACGCCGTGCGTGCCGAACATCTTCCACAGCAGGTAGTTCACGAAGCCGATGGCGGCGATGAGGATGACGGTCACCCACGCGGCGCGCGGCTCGATGAGGCCCCACGGGTCCACCGGCTGCGCGGGCAGCACCGGGTAGATGGCGAAGGCGAGGATGGCCAGCAGGATGGCGCTGCGCAGCTCCTCCGCGGTGATTTTGTGGCTGAAGGTGGCCATCCGCTCCTTCCACGCGAGCAGGCCCGCCGTCGTCACGCCCACCGCCGCGGGCGTCACCGTATGGCCCAGGCCGCACAGCACGCCGGTGAAGCCCGTGACGAGCAGCGCGGCGGACGTGGTCAGCTCCGCGCCGCCGTTGGCGCGCAGGGACTGCCAGTTGAGGAAGCACAGCAGCACGCCCAGCAGCGCGAGGCTGAGCAGCGCGAAGCTCGGGCCCAGCAGGCCACCCATGCCGCCCAGCAGCGCCGCGAAGCCGAACGTGCGCAGGCCGGCCTCCTTGCCACGCCACTCGCGCTCCAGCCCGACGAACAGCCCCACCGCGAGCGCGAGCGTCAGCCGCATCAGCGTCTGCAGTGGCGGCCAGGAGACGACGGGTGGCAGTCCTTCCATCATGCGAAATCCCTCTCCCATCTCTCTGCTCGCCTGCCGGGCGGACGTCAACGCCGCATCCCGTCACGCGAAAGGAGCCCGCGTCAGGTGAGGGCGCGGGGGCCTTCGGGGGCGGGGCCGCCGCTGACGACGTGCAGCCGCTCCCAGCCCTGGCGCGCGAGCAGCGGGTGCAGCCGGGACCGCAGCGCCGCCTGCAACGCCTTCACTCCGGCCTCGTCCTTCAATGACAGCGCGGGCAGCGACCAGCGCTCGCGCACGCGCGCATCCATGCCTGGGGCATTGCCCGCGACGTCGATGAGGACGTAGTGCGAGGCGGGCACGCTCCGGTCGCGCGTCGGCGCGGCGCGCAGGCTCGCCTCCCGCATCAGCGCCTCCACGGCGGGCGGCGGCCCGTCATCCAGCCCCGAGCCCGGCGGCGGCGCCACCACCGCGCGCGCCCGGTCCGGGTGCGCCAGCGTGTTGAAGAGGGCAGC
Source organism: Corallococcus sp. CA049B (assembly GCF_003611685.1). NCBI lineage: Bacteria > Pseudomonadati > Myxococcota > Myxococcia > Myxococcales > Myxococcaceae > Corallococcus > Corallococcus sp. CA049B. Next base: position 26,779 of record NZ_RAWC01000069.1, read on the forward strand.
GGCCAGGTGCGCGGGCCCTGCTTCCGCGCACTCGAAGACGACGGTCTCCACGGGCGTGGCGGCGGGCTTCGGCGTGCCGCCCAGCAGCCACCGGAAGAGGAACACCGCCAGCGCCGCGCCCAACAGCTGCGCCGCGACGAAGGACTCCACCTCCCACGGGCTCATCACGCCCACGTGGGCGCTGGCCGCGCGCGCCAGCACCAGCGCCGGGTTCGCCAGCGAGCGCGAGTCCGTGAACCACACCGTCGCCGCCACGTACCCCGCGATGGCCAGCGGCGTCGCCGACGGGCGCGTGCGCACGCAGCCCCGCACCACCACCAGCAGCCCGAACGTGGCCACCATCTCCGTGAGGAACCGCGCCCCGTCCGCCGCGGGCATCCTCGCGGTGAGCAGCAGCGGCTCATTGCACATGCGGTGCGCGATGAGCCGCCCCACCAGGCTGCCGGACAGCTGCGCCAGCGCGTACAGCGGCACCTCGCGCCAGGGCATGCGGTCCCCCAGCGCGTCCGCGAAGGTGAGCGCCGGATTCAGATGCGCGCCCGACAGCGGCCGCAGCACCCACAAGAGGCACGCCAGCACCGCGCCGCAGGACAGGGACATGAAGAGGCGTCCCTCGGTGGCGCTCGCGCCCAGGTGCTCCGCGACGTGGTGCGACCCCTCCAGCGCCACCACCAGCAGCCCGCAGCCCAGCGCTTCCGTCACCAGCCGGCGGCGCAGGTCCATGGATGTGGCGGAAGAGGGCACTCCTCAGTCCTATGCCTGGGCGGTCCGACACCGTCAACGCCACGCGCCCGCTCCGGCCCTCGCGGCACGCCACGAATCCGCCCGCCCGTTCGCGGGTCGTCATTGCGTCCCCCGCCGCGAGCGTGGTCTTCAATGCCGCCATGCCCGGCGAGTTCGACCTCATCCAACGCTTCCTCGCCTGCTTCCCCCGCGCGCGGGTGCCGGTGGGCCCGGGAGACGACTGCGCCGTGCTCGCTCCGTTCAAGGGCGCGCTGTGCGTCACCACCGACGCCGTGGTGGAGGACGTGCACTTCACCCGCGCGGCGTTCTCCGCCGCGGACATCGGCCACAAGGCGCTCGCGGTGAACCTGTCGGACCTGGCCGCCATGGGCGCCACGCCGCGCTGGTTCGTCTGCGCGCTCGCGCTGCCCCGGGACTTCCCCGCCCGCGAGCTGTCCGCCCTGGGCCGGGGCATGGCCGCGCTCGCGAAGGCCCACCGCATCATGCTCGTGGGCGGCAACTTCACCTCCGCGCGCGAGGTGTCCGTCACCCTCACCGTCACCGGGGAGCTGTCCCGTGCTCCCATCACCCGCGCGGGCGCCCGGCCCGGAGACCTCCTCTATGTCTCCGGCACGCTGGGCGACGCGCGCCTGGGGCTCCAGCAGCTCCAGGCAGGCGTCCCCGGTATCCATCGGAGCGCGGCCGTGAGACGCCAGCGCCGCCCCGAGCCCCGCATCGCCCTGGGGAAGCTGGCCGCGCGCTTCGCCTCCGCCGGGATGGACGTGTCGGATGGGCTGGCGCAGGACCTGGGCCACCTGTGCGCCGCGTCCCGGGTGGGCGTGGAGCTGGAGCTGGACCGGCTGCCCCTGTCACCCGCGGTGCGCGCGGCGCTGGGGCCGGAGGGGGCCCTGCGGGGAGGGGAGGACTACGAGCTGCTGCTCGCCGTCCCACCTTCACGCATGCAGGCGTTCGAGCGCGCGTGTGCCCGCGCCGGGCAGGAGGTGACGCGCGTGGGAGTGCTCACCCGGGAGCGGACGTTGCGAATCCGGGACGCAGGGGGGCATGTTCTGACCCCTCCAGCGGGATTCGATCACTTCGCCCGGACAGGCAGGCAGATCCGGCCGGATGATTGACCCGTACCGGACAGCAAGGCTAAACCCCTGGGCTGTTTTCCGCCCCTCCCGCTGAAAGCACTCCGTGCGCCGCCCCCTTCGCGACGACCCCTCCTCTGGCCTCACCCCCCGACGCGAGCCGGTGCAGCGACTGCTGCGCGCTGTCGAGGGCCCCAAGGCGGTTCGCGAGCAGTCCCTGCACCGGAAGATCACCACCGGCTACATCCTGCTGGGCCTGCTGCTGGGCACGTGGCTGCTCTGCACGGAGAGCCTCTTCGACGCGTCCTGGGGCCGCTGGGCCTTCATCATCCGCGTGGGCGTGGGCGTGCTCATCACCTTCGGCGGCGCCGCGTTCCTGCCGTCGCTGCTGGCGCGCGTCACCCGCGTGAAGGTGCTCAGCCGCTCCGCCTTCGAAATCTCGCAGGGCGACCTGTCCAAGCCCGTGGCCGCGGAGGTGCACAGCACCCGCGACGAAATCGACGAGCTGACGGGCGCCATCTCCCGCATGCAGGAGAACCTGCGCGAGCTGGTGGGCAAGATCCAGGACACCGCCAAGAGCGTGGCGGACACCGCCATCGACCTTCAGCGCAGCGCGGAGAACGTCAACGGGTCCACGGAGGAGGTGGGCTCGTCGATGGAGAAGATCGCCAGCGGCGCGGAGACCCAGTCGCAGCTGGTGTCGCAGGCCTCCAAGGTCATCACGGAGATGGCCGGCAGCATCCAGCGCACGGCGGCCAGCGCCCTGGACGCGGCCCGCACGTCCGCGGAGACCAGCAGCAGCGCGGAGGACGGCTCCAAGGCGGCGCGGCTCGCGGGCGACAAGGTGAAGAAGGTCTTCAACCGCATCGAGTCCGCCAGCCAGCAGGTGTTCGCCTTCGGCGAGAAGACGCAGGAGATTTCGAAGATCGTCGACGCCATCACCCAGGTGGCGCAGCAGACGAACCTCCTGGCCCTCAACGCCACCATCGAAGCGGCGCGCGCGGGCGAGTACGGCCGCGGCTTCGCGGTGGTGGCGGATGAAGTGCGCAAGCTGGCGGAGAGCGCCGGCCGCTCCGCGGAGCAGATTTCCCGCCTGGCGCGCGACATCTCCGGCCAGTCCACCTCCGTCGTCAGCGCCATGAAGGAGGGCATCGCGGAGCTGGCGGAGGGCCGTGAGGACCTCACCGACATCATGCGCTCCATGGGGGCCATCACCGACACCGCCCGCAAGGGCGCGGAGAAGGTGACGCTCATCTCCGACAGCACCCGCGACCAGATGAAGGGCAGCGAGGAGATGGTGAAGGCCATCGAGGAGATCAAGCTCGTGGCGAAGAACAACGCCAGCTCCACGGAGGCCATCCAGGCCGTCATCCAGGAGCAGACGGCCGCGGTGTCGCGGATGACGTCGCTGGCGAGCGAGCTGACCAACCTCTCCGTGGAGCTGCAGAGCGTGGTGCGCAGCTTCCGCCTGGGGCCCTGAGCCCCCATCCCCCGCCTTCAGCCGCCTTCCGGCACCAGGGCCTTCACCGTGCGGCACGTCATCTTCCGGGTCGAGAAGGAACGCTACGGGTTGCCCTTGTCGGCCGTCCGGGAGGTCGTGGTCCCCCCGGAGCGCTACACCCGTGTACCCCGGGCCCCGGCCGCCATCACCGGGGTGATGAACCTGCGGGGCCGGGTGGTGACGGTGGTGGAGCTGCGCCAACTGCTCCACCTGCCAGAAGGTCCCACGCCCCTGTGCCGTGTCGTGCTACTGGACCGGGGTCGCAGGGATTTGGGCCTCCTGGTGACGGACGTGGACGGTATCGAGGCGGTGGAGCGCGTCAGCGCCGCGCCGGGCAAGGTCATGCCCGCGGTTCGCGGCGTTGCCCGCCTGGGCGGTCTGGGAGTGACCGTGCTGGATCCGGAAGGACTTGATGCGGCGGTCGTTGCCTTGTTCACTCCCTCCAAGTGAGTAGCCCCCCGGAAACGGCCGGTGATAGGGTGCGCTCCCTCTAGGCCTGAAACGGAGGCGGAGTTCTTCACATGGCTAAGCGGGTGCTGGTCGTCGACGACGCCATCTTCATGCGCAACATGATCAAGGACATCTTTGCGTCTGGAGGGTTCGAGGTCGTCGGTGAGGCGGCCAACGGCCTGGAGGCCGTGGAGAAGTTCAAGGAGTTGAAGCCGGACCTCACGACGATGGACATCGTGATGCCCTTCAAGAGTGGCATCGAGGCCACGCGGGAAATCATCAAGGCCGACAGCAGCGCGGTCGTCATCATGTGCTCGGCGCTCGGACAGGAGAGCCTGGTGATGGAGGCCATCGAGGCGGGTGCCTCGGACTTCATCGTCAAGCCGTTCCGGGCGGAGGACGTGCTGGCGGTCGTCAAGAAGGTGCTGGGCGAGGCCTGAATCGGCGCGCAAGGGGCCGCTCCCGCCCGGGTCGCGGCCCTGAGCGCCTGTGAAGGAGGTGCCGGGTCATGACGATGGACATGTCCCGGTACCTGGGCCTCTTCATCTCGGAGGCCACCGAGCACCTGGAGGCGCTCGGGCGGGACCTCGTGGAGCTGGAGCGCGAGGCCACCGCCAGCACCGTGGACTCGATGTTCCGGCACGCCCACTCGGTGAAGGGCATGGCGTCGTCCATGGGCTTCGAGCCCATCGCGATGCTGGCGCACCGGGTGGAGGACCTGGTGGACGCGGTGCGGCAGGACCGCAAGCTCCTGGACCGGGACCTGGTGGACCTGCTGCTGAACGCCACGGACACGCTCACGGCCCAGGTGCGCGCCGTCTCGGCCAACCGCGAACCGGAGCAGGCGGAAGGGTTGCTCAAGCAGCTGGGCACCCGTGTGCAGTCGCTCACCGGCCACGCCCCCGCCGCGACCCGCGTGGCCCACGTCAACGTGCTCAAGCCCGCGACCCCGTCTGGAGACGACGGGGAGGGCTCGGGAGGCGGGGAGGGTCCTTCGGGTGCCTCGGGTTCGGGGTCGCCGGGCGGCTCCTCCGGGCCCGCGCCGGGTTCGGGGACGCCGGGTGGCGCGGCCGGGGCCTCCGGGGCCGGTGCCTCGGGCGCGGGGACCGCGGGCAGCGCGGCGGAGTCCTCGGGAGCCGGTGCGCAGGGTTCGGGGACGCCGGGAGCCTCCACGGCGTCGGGCTCGGGGACCTCCGCGTCGGGTGAGCCCAGGCCTTCGACCCCGGAGGCCTCCGGTTCGGGGACCCCCGGCGGTGCGGCGGCCTCGGGAACAGCCGGTCCGGGTGCTTCCGGTGCGGCGGCGCCCTCCGCCCTGGCGGTGATGCCGCCGGCCACGCTGATGCCGCCTCGCGACCTGAGCGGCCCGGAGGCCCTCTACGGCGCCCCGGGCGCGCGGTCCCTGGCGGTGGTGCCGGAGAACGACCCGTCCGCCTCCGTGGTGGCGCTGGCCTCCGGGCTCAAGGCCGTGACCAGCGTCGTGGACGGCAAGGCCGGTTCTCCCCGCTGGTCGGTGCGCCTGCGCATCTCCCCCACCTGTCAGGTGCCCGGCGTGCGCGCGTTCCTCGTGCACAAGCGGCTGTCCTCCCTGGGCACGCTGGTGGACCTGAGGCCCCCTCTGGAGGAGCTCAAGGCCGGCCGCATCCCGGACGGCTACATCCAGGTGGACCTGGAGACCGGCGTGGGCGACGCCGGCATCCAGGCGGCCCTGCGCAACGTGGCGGAGGTGGAGGTCGTCTCCGTCGCTCCCTCCGTCCCGGAGCCGCCCGTGCTCCCCGTCGTCGCGCCCGCGTCGGACCCGGCGCGCGCCACCGCGGACGCGGGCTCCCGCACGGTGCGGGTGCGCACGGAGCTGCTCGACTACTTCCTCGACACGGTGGGGGAGCTGATGCTCGCCACCGCGCGCCTGCGCGAAGTGGGCAAGGTGCTGCCGGAGAACACGCGCCCCGCGCTGGAGGAGGGCGTCTACCGGCTGCACACGCTGGTGAAGGACCTGCACGACAAGGTGATGAGCGCGCGCATGACGCCGCTGTCGCTCATCACCGACCGGCTGCCCCGCGCCGCGCGCGACCTGGCCCGCCGCAAGGAGCGCGAGGTGGAGCTGGTCATCACCGGCGCCGAAATCGAGCTCGACCGCGCCATCCTCGACGAGCTGGCCGACCCGCTGCTGCACCTGCTCCGCAACTGCATCGACCACGGCCTGGAGTCCCCGGAGGAGCGGGCGGCCGCGAAGAAGTCCGCGCGCGGCCGGGTCACCGTCACGGTGCGCCGCGCCCGCGACCGCGTCATCATCGACATCGAGGACGACGGCCGGGGCATGGACCCCGCGAAGCTCAAGGCCTCCGCGCTCAAGCGCGGGCTCATCACCGAGGACGCCGCCCACCGCATGGCGGACCGCGACGCGTTCCTCCTGTCGTGCCTGCCGGGCGTCTCCACCGCCAAGGACATCACCGACATCTCCGGCCGCGGCGTGGGCATGGACGCGGTGAAGCGCGTGGTGGAGAGCGTGGGCGGCACGCTCGAAATCGACAGCGAGCGCGGCCGGGGCACGACCTTCACGCTGCGCCTGCCGCTCACCGTCGCCGTGGTGCACCTGCTCCTCGTCGAAGTGGGCGAGGAGGTGTTCGGCCTGCCCATCGCCAAGGTGGTGGGCGCCACGGAGGCGGATCCACAGGCCCTGAGCAGGAGCCGTGAGACGGCGCTGCTGCCGCACGGCAACGGCCTGCTGCCTGTGCACGCGCTGGAGGCGCTCCTGGGCGTGCCCGCGACGCCGAAGCCCGGCTACCGGCCCTTCGTGGTGATGGAGGGCGACGCCGGCACCGGCAAGGTGGCGCTGGCGGTGGATCGCCTCCTGGGGCAGGAGGAAGTCGTGCTCAAACCCTTGTCCCGCCCCCTGGACTTGCTGCCGGGATTGTCCGGCGTGACCATCCTGGGCAGCGGTCGTCCCGTGTTCATCCTGGACGTCCCGAGGTTACTGACCGCGTGAGCCCCCCCCTGCCCAGTGACGCGCAGCTCGACGCCCTGCGCGAGGTGGCCAACATCGGCTGTGGACATGGCGCCAACGCCCTGGCCCGGCTGGTGGGTGGCCGCGTGGACCTGTCCGTCCCGGAAGTGCGCGTCACGGACGCGGTCCATGGCCCCGCGCTCTTCGCGGACGACGCCCCCGCCGTCGCCGTGCGCCTGGGCATGACGGGAGAGCTGCGCGGCGCGCTGGTGCTGGCGCTGCCGTCCGTGGACGCGGAGGCGCTGGAGTCCGCGCTGGTGCGCGGCCACCCCGCCTCCCCCGAGGAGCGCGAGAGCGCCCTGGCGGAGGCCGCGAACATCCTCGCCAGCGCGTGCCTGTCCGCCATCGGGCGGTTGACGGGCTGGCGGCTGTTGCCCTCCGTGCCCCACCTCCAGCGCGGGCCCGTGCGCCCGGTGCTGGCGGGCGTGCTGGGCGACGTGGAGCCGGGGCCGGGCGTGGTGCTGGCGGCGCGCTTCTCCGCGTCCGGGCCCACGCCGCTGGGCGGACAGATGGTGTTGGTGCTGGAGCGCGGGAGCGCCCAGGCGCTCTTGTCCCGGCTGGGCCTCTAGGTCCGCCTGGAGGCGCGGGGGCGGCTGGGGTAGACCGCTCGCCCATGGACGAGAAGGCGCTCAGGGCCCTGCTGGGCCAGGTGAAGACGGGCAAGGTCAGCCTGGACGACGCGGTGGGCAAGCTGAAGGACCTGCCGTACGCCGAGCTGGGCTACGCGACGGTGGACACGCACCGCAACCTGCGGTTCGGCTTCCCGGAGGTGGTGCTGGGGGAGCCCAAGACGGTGGAGCAGCTGCTGGGCATCGTCGGCGCGCTGGTGGAGCGCAAGCAGACGGTGCTGGTGACGCGGCTGCAGCCGGACAAGGCGGAGGCCCTGGTGGCGCGCTTCCCCAAGGGCGAGTACCACCCGGTGGCGCGCATCTTCCATCTGGCCCAGCGCAAGGTGAAGGCGGGCCGCGTCGCCATCGTGACGGGCGGCACCAGCGACATCCCCGTGGCGGAGGAGGCGGCGCTCACCGCGCAGGCCATGGGGGCGGACGTGCGGCGCGTCTACGACGTGGGCGTTGCGGGCATCCACCGGCTCCTGCGCCGGCGTGAGGAGATCCAGGAGTGCCACGTCGCCGTGGCGGTGGCGGGCATGGAGGGCGCGCTCGCGTCCGCGCTGGGCGGACTCGTGGGCATCCCGGTGGTGGCGGTGCCCACGTCGGTGGGCTACGGCGCGAACCTCGGGGGCATCTCCGCGCTGCTCTCGATGGTGAACTCGTGCGCCTCCAACGTGGCCACCATGAACATCGACAACGGGTTCGGCGGCGGCTTCTACGCGGCGCTCATCTCCCGCACCAAGGGACGGAGCTGACAGGCCATGCGGCGCATCCTCTACCTGGAGCCCGTGGGCGGCATCGCCGGGGACATGTTCCTGGCGGCGGGCATCGACCTGGGCGTGTCTCCGGACGCGATCGCGCAGGCGCTGTCCGGCCTCAACGTGCCGGGCTGGAAGCTGGCGGTGTCGCGCGCGGTGCGCCACGCCATCAGCGGCACGCACCTGGACGTGGTGCTGGACGCGAAGGAGGCGCACCCGCACCGCGCCTACGCGGACATCCGCCAGCTGATTGAAGCCGCGCCCACGCTGCCGGAGCGCGCGAAGGCACGGGCCCTGGCGGTGTTCCGAGCCATCGGCGAGGCCGAGGCGAAGGTGCACGGCGTGTCCATCGACGCCATCCACTTCCACGAGGTGGGCGCGGTGGACTCCATCGTGGACATCTGCGGCGCCGCCGTGGTGCTGGAGCTCTTGGGCGACCCGGAGGTGCACGCCGCGCCGCCGCCCCTGGGCAGCGGCACCATCCGCGTGGCGCACGGCCAGATGCCCATCCCCGTGCCCGCGACGCTGGAGCTCCTGCGCGACGTGCCCGTGCGCTTCGAGGGCGTGGGCGAGTTGACGACGCCCACGGGCGCGGCGCTGCTCAAGGTGCTGACGAGGATTGGCCACCCGCCGGACTTCATCGTGGAGAAGGTGGGCTACGGCGTGGGGACGAAGGACTTCCGCGACCGGCCCAACGTGCTGCGCGCGTCGCTGGGCCGCGTGGAGACGCAGGCCACCGAAGGGCTGTGGGTGGTGGAGGCGAACCTGGATGACGCCACGCCGCAGCTGCTGGCGCACCTGGTGGAGCGGCTCCTGGAGGTGGGCGCGAAGGACGCGTGGGTGTCCCCGGTGGTGATGAAGAAGGGCCGGCCGGCGCACCTGCTGGGCGCGCTGGTGGAGGGCGGCCTGCGCGAGGCGGTGGTGGACGCGCTGTTGCGCGAGTCCACGTCGCTGGGCGTGCGCTACCACCGGGTGGAGCGCCACGCGCTGGAGCGCGACTTCGTGGAGGTGGACACGCCCTGGGGCCGGGTCCGCGTGAAGCGCGGCCTGCGGGACGGCCGGGTGCTCAACGCGCACCCGGAGTTCGACGACTGCGTCCGGCTGGCCCGTGCGGCCGGCGTGCCGGTGAAGCAGGTGATGGCCGCCGCGATGGCGGCCCTTACGCCGGCCGGGCCAGGGTGATGACGCCGAAGGCCGCGCCGCCGGGGTCGGCCACGATGGCGATGCGGCCGTAGGGTGAATCGAACGGTTGCATGAGCACCTTGCCTCCCTTGGCGGAGACGGTGGCCGCGGCCTCGTCGGTGTTGGCCACGGCGAAGGTGACCATCCAGTGGGCCGGCACCTCGGCGGGCGTCTTGTCGTCGAGCTGCATCACGCCGGCCGCCTCGGTGCCGCCTTGCTTCAGGACCCAGTACTGCATCCGGTCATCCGGCATCTTGTCCGCCGTCATGCCGAAGAGGTCCTTGTAGAAGGCCACGGCCCTGGCGCCGTCGCGCGTCTTGGCCTCGAACCAGGCCACGGCGCCGGGCTCGTTCACCAGGGCCGCGCCGTGGAACAGGTTCGGCTGCCAGAAGCCGAAGGGCGCGCCGGTGTTGTCAGCACAGAAGGCCATGCGCCCCGCCTCCATGACGTCCATGGGCTCCATCACCACCTTGCCACCCAGCTCCTTCAAACGGGCGACGGAGCGGTCCACGCTCTCCACGGCGAAGTAGGTGTTCCAGATGGGAGGGAACGGCGCGTCGCTGGGGCGCGGTATCAGCGCCGCCACGTGCTGGCCGTTCTTACGGGCCATCGTGTAGTAGCCGTTCTCCTTGGACGTAGGGTCGAACGTCCAGCCGAACAGCGCTCCGTAGAAGTCCTGGGCCTTCGCCAGGTCCCAGGCCATCAGGTCCACCCAGGACACCGTCCCCGCAGCGTGCTTCGTCATCGCAGGCATCGTCGCTCCCCTCGCAGTGCGCCCGGCGGGAAACCGGGGCTACCTGCAAGGTAACAGCGGAGCGGAAGCGGACTGAAAGGATTTTCAGTGCCACTTCGCGTCAGCGGCGGGGCTGCCTCGCGAGCCCCTGCGCGAACGCATCCGTGTTGCTCCCCACCACGCACACCGGCAGGTCCTCCACGAGCCCGCAGCGCGCGCCCGCGTCGAGGAAGGGCTGCACGTGCGGCGGCAGCACCACGTACGCGGTGCTCGCGTCCAGGCCTCCCGCGGGCAGGGGCGCGCGGCACTCCGCGGCCAGCGCCTCCGGCGTGCGCGACGCGTAGCCGCTGTTGAACGTCAGCTTCAGCCGGTATGCCTGATACGCCAGCGCGTTCACCAGCGGCTCGTCGTAGCGGCACACCCACTGCACCTGCGGCGGGAAGAGGGCCAGGTGTTGGTAGGAGCCCTTCAGCGCGTCCCACTCCGGGGACTTCAGGCGGTGGAAGCGCACGGGCTTGAAGAGGGCGCTCTTCTCCTCGCGCACGTCGTACGCCTGGAGCGCCAGCGCCACCGTCAGCGCGGCCACCGTCACCGCGGGCACGCCGCGCCACAGGCGCGCCACCACCAGCACCGCGCCCACGACGAGCAGGTAGTGCAGCGGCCAGATGAAGCGGCCGGACGCGCGGAACGCGTTCGTCGCCTTCACGAGCGGCGCGTACAGCGCGCCCAGGTCCGCCACCGGCTGGCCCAGCCACGTCACGCGAGACGACAGCGCGTAGACGGCCATGAGCAGCACCACCAGCGCCACGGGCAGCACCCTGCGCCAGTCCAGCGTGCGCGCCTCCCGCCTGCGCGCGAAGAGGCTCACGCAGGCCACGACGCCGAGCAGCAGCGCCCCCGCGCCCAGGTAGCCGAAGCCCTCGCCCTGTCGGGGCGCGGCGGGCAGGTCCGGCAACAGGCGCCCCCAACCCATGGGGTTCACCAGCGTGGCCAGGTCCGCGGAGAAGTCCCCGAAGCCCTCCGCGCCCAGCCCGCCGCCGCCGAAGTAGCCGAAGAGGGCGAACAGCCCCACGTCCAGCGCCGCGATGCCCCCGCACAGCGCCGCGACGCGCGCGGGGCCGAGTTTCCGGCTCCAGGCGAGCCGCACCCCGAGCGCCAGCGTCAGCGGCATCAACATGGCCACCCAGTACGGGTGGGTGCCTGCCGCGATGGCGTTGAAGAGGGCCGCCAGGCCCAGGCTCCGCGTCGCGGCGCGCGCGTCCGGGATGTCCCGCAGGTTGAGCCACAGCAGGGCCAGGAGCAGCCAGTGCGCGCACAGCGTGGGGTGGCCGAAGCGCGCCGCCATCACCGGCGACAGCGCCAGCAGCGTGCCGCCCAGCACCATGGGCACCGGGCGCGGGGACACCGTCTCCACCAGCCGCGCGCCGAAGTACCCCATCAGCGCATAGCACAGCGCCAGCCACGGCCCGGTGTACTGGAAGTCCACGGGCAACAGCGGCGACAGGGGCTTGAAGAGCAGCGCCGCCCACGGGTTGCCGTCCGTGAGCGCCACCGACGAGCCGTACGGGTAGAAGTGGTTGGGCGCCGCACCCAGGGGCAGCGTCCAGTCCGCGTTGCGGAAGAAGAGCCAGCCGAAGATGTGCGCGGCCCAGTCCTCGCGCATCATCCAGTCGATGTGCGTGGGCGGCAGCACCGGCCCGCCGCCCAGCCACAGGAACCAGCCCAGCCCGCCGAGCACCGCCAGCGCTCGCGCCACGACGAGGGCCCGGTGGGAGGTGGAC